>CAIYWM010001031.1 GCA_903929895.1 uncultured Alphaproteobacteria bacterium | reverse complement strand
GTGAGAAGGAAGCCTTTGCCTTCCTGAACGCGCTAAAAATCTTCAAGCTCGCGGTGAGCCTCGGCGGCACCGAATCACTGGCCAGCCACCCCGCCGCCATGACCCACTCCGGCGTCCCGCTCGAAGTCCGCGACCGCATCGGCGTCCTGGACACGACGATCCGCCTGTCGGTGGGCATCGAGCATCCGGATGATCTGATCGCGGATCTCACGCAGGCGTTGGCGGTGGTCGGGCCGTAAAGGGCCAAGCCTTCAAAGCCTCTGAAGAAGAATCCACTCCGTTACTTTACGGGCTTGGCATTGCCACTCAACAAGTCTGCTCACAACACTTCCGTATCGCTTCCACAGGAATTCTTGGTTCTGTACCTACCCTAGCTCACCGATGCGCCGCCCCCTCCCGTGTCTTCCACAGCGACCAGGCGATGCCGGCGGCGATCAGGCCGAAGGTGACGGCGAGGCTGGCGACGGGCGGGAACTTGCCCTCGTCCAGCAGGAAGTCCGAGACGAAGATCTTGGAGCCGATGAAGATCAGCACCGCGGCCAGCGCGTGCTTCAGGTAGTGGAAGCGGTCGATCATGGCCGAGAGCGCGAAGTAGAGGGCGCGCAGGCCCAGCACCGCCATGATGTTCGAGGTGTAGACCACGAACGTGTCGGTGGTGATGGCGAAGATCGCCGGCACCGAGTCCACGGCGAACACCAGGTCCGCGAGGTTGATCACCACCAGGGCGAGGAACAGCGGCGTCGCGGCCAGCACCATGCGGCCGGTCCGCTCGTCGGGCGTGGAGACGAAGAAGCGGTCGCCGTGCAGCTCCTTGGTCACGCGCATGCGGTTGGAGATCCAGCGGATGGCGGCGTTGTTGGCGAGGTCCGGCTCCTGGTCGTTGGTGAAGAACATCTTGATGCCGGTGACGATCAGGAAGGCGGCGAAGATGTAGAGCACCCAGTAGGCTTCGCTCACCAGCGCCGCGCCGGCCGCGATCATGAGGCCACGCAGCACGATGACGCCGATGATGCCCCACAGCAGCGCCCGGTACTGGTACTTGGCCGGGATGGCGAAGAAGGTGAAGATCAGGCTGATGACGAAGATGTTGTCGATCGACAGCGCCTTCTCGATGAAGAAGCCGGTGAAGTACTGCATGCCGAGCTCGGGGCCCTTCTCGACCCAGACCCAGGCGCCGAAGGCCAGCGCGATCGAGATGTAGAAGGCCGAGAGCTTCAGCGATTCGCCGATGCCCATCACCCGGTCCTCCTTGTGCAGGAGGCCGAGGTCGAAGGCGGTCAGCGCCGCCACCAGCGTCACGAAAGCGAGCCAGAACCAGACCGGCGTGCCGAGAAAGGAATGGACCAGAAACTCGGTCATACCTGGGTCCAATGGAGCTGGCGGCGCATGTTCGTTCGTCCTCTGCGGTGAGGCCGGCAAGATGCGCGACGGCGGGCGATTGTAGAAATAGATTTGACGTGCCGCATTTGATAGGCTCAGACTATCACTCTGTATGACCACGCTGCGCCAACTCTCCTATCTGGTGGCCCTGGCCGACTCCCGGAACTTCCGGCGAGCCGCGGACGCCGTGCACGTTGCCCAGCCCACGCTCAGCCAGCAGGTGCGGGCGCTGGAGGCGCGGCTGGGCGTGACCCTGGTCGAGCGCAACGAGAGCCCGATCCAGCTCACGCCGATCGGCCGGGACCTGGTGACGCGCGCCCGGCGCATCCTGCTCGACGTGAAGGATGCCGAGGAGATGGTGCGGCGCTCGCGGGCCGGCATCGCGGGCACCATCCGCTTCGGCGTCACGCCAACGCTCGGCCCCTCCCTGATGCCGCGCAGCGTGGCCTCGCTGCACCGGCGCTTCCCCGACCTGCGCCTCTACATCCGCGAGGGCATTCCCGACGAGCAGGCGCGTGAGCTGGCGCGCGGCGAGCTCGACATGGTCCTGTCGCCCCTGCCCGTCTCCGGCAGCGACCTGCACATCGAGCCGCTGTTCAGGGAACCGCTGCACATCGTCTGCCCGCCCGAACATCCGCTCGGCCGCGCAGGCAAAGTGCGCCGCGGCGACCTGGCGGGGATCGGCTTCCTGAGCCTCGACCGCCGCCACCATGCCCACCGCCAGGCCCGCGAGATCTGCGAGGACCTCAAGGCGACCCTGCTCGAAGACTATGAAGGAACCAGCCTCGACAGCCTGCGCCAGATGTGTGGCTCAGGCCTGGGCTTCGCCATCCTGCCGGAACTCTATCTGCGCTCGGAAGTGGGCGGCGCCGACATGGTCACCCGCCTCCCGATGGCCGGCTGGAGCGCCAGCCGCTCCGTCGCCGCCGTGTGGCGCGACGGCTCGGCCTATGCCGACAGCTACGGCACCATCGCCGAGACGATCGCCACGGAGGCGAGAGCCATCCTCGCGGGCCCGGCGCTTTAGAGTCTTTCCGACACGGATCGACCCGCATCACCTCATCCTGAGGAG
>CAIYWM010001030.1 GCA_903929895.1 uncultured Alphaproteobacteria bacterium | reverse complement strand
CCGGCGGGTCGGCGATCGTGCAGGCCATCGTCATCGCCGACGATTTCTTCGAGCGCTACCGCAAGCATCCGGAATTCATCCAGACCTACGTCTTTCCCGGCGGCATGCTCCTGTCTCCCTCCAGCCTGCGCGAGCAGTGCCGGCAGGCCGGCCTCAAGGTGGCCGAACTCTACAGTTTCGGACTGGACTATGCGCGGACGCTGGAAACCTGGCTGGGCCGCTTCGACGGGGTGGCCGAGCAGGTCGACCGCATGGGCTTCGACGAGCGTTTCCGCCGAATGTGGCGGTATTACCTCGCCTATTGTGCCGCAGGCTTCTCGACGCGCCGCACGGACGTTTTGCAGGCACACTTCAGGCATATATAACTGTCGGCAATCAATAGGCCGCCGATCAAAGGTGAGCCGAACAGGAAGGCAAAATCCGCGTGCATTCGCCCAAGTCCGGCATTGGCTCGACGACGTCCATAAAGCTGCGGTTCGATCGTCTCGTCGCCTACTCCACCAATCAGCTCCCGCTCAACATGGCGGCCCTTCCGGTGGTGCTCAACGTCAGCCATTTCTATGGGGAAGTGCTCAAGGTGCCTCTCGGCATCATGGGACTGATCTTCATCACGACGCGCGTGATCGACGCCATCCAGGATCCGGTGATCGGCCTGATCAGCGACAAGTTCACCCATCGCGGCCCGCGCGGACGTCTCACCTTCGTGGCGCTGATGCTGCCGCTGCTGATCGGCGGATTCTACATGCTGTTTCATCCGCCGGAGTCCCTGTTCACCCAGCCGGTATGGCTGGCGACCTGGCTGTTCGTCGCGCTCTTCGTGGTCCATCTCGGCTATGCCGGCGTGTCGATCAGCTATCACGCCCACGGGGCGGAGCTGACCGACGACTACAACGAGCGAACCAGGGTCACGGTTGGCCGCGAGGTCTTCGGCCTGATCGGCATGACCCTGGCGGTCGTGCTCCCCACCTACTTCACTGCCCAGATGGGCGAGCATGCCGGCTACGTCTACATGGGGCTGATCTTCATCCCCATCGCCGTGCTGTTCTCCCTGCCGACGCTGCTCTGGTCGCCGCCCTCGGTGCATCCGCCGGTCGTGCGTGAGAATCCGGAGATCCATGTCCGGTACTTCCGCGACTGGTTGACAGGCCTGATGCCGTCGCTGGCCCGGCCGACCCGAAACATGGAGCGAAGCGCTACGATCAAGACGCTGATCCCGTTCTTCGCGCCGCTGAAGAACAGGCTCTTCCGCCGCCTGCTGCTCGTGTTCATCGTCAACGGTGCGGCGCTGGGCGTCGCGGTCTCGGTGATGCTCTTCTACGTCGAGCATGTGCTGAAGGGGAACAAGCTGCAGGCCGGCATCATCCTGCTGGTCTATTTCGGCGCCGCCGCCGCCAGCGTGCCGCTCTGGATGCTGCTGTCGCGCCGCTACAGCAAGACGGCCGCCTGGTTCATCGCCATGGTCCTGACGGCCGTATCGATGTCGTTCGGCGTTTTCCTCGGCGCCGGCGACTTCGTCTGGTTCATGCCGATCGCTATCATCACCGGCCTCGGCATCGGGGCCGACTACGGACTGCCGCCGTCGGTCCTGGCCGACATCATCAACTCCGACGAGGGCAAGGACACGAAGGGCGATACCGGCGCCTATTTCGGCCTGTGGGCGCTGTCGACCAAGTTGGCGACGGCCATCGGGGCCGCCGGCTCGCTGCCCGTCGCCGCCCTGCTGGGGTTCAATCCTTCCCAGGGGCTCTACAGCGGGTCGGCGTTGATCTTCGTCTATATCGTCGTTCCGGTGATCATCAAGATCATCGCCGCGCTGCTCATCTGGTACATCCGGATCGAGGCCGACCGCGGGTCCGTGCGCGACGAACTCCTGGGACGGAGCGCCGCCGGGATTCGCTAAGCGAGGAAGCCGAGCCTCTGCGGCTGGCGCAGGCCGAAATCGTACGACTGGCCCCAGCAGCCCTGGGCCAGCGTGGCAAAGACGTTGCGGAAGTCGACCGTGTGCCTGAGGTCGCCGTCCTGGAGATCCGACAGCGACGGGTAGACACCGTGCAGGCCGCCTTTGACACCGCCGCCCATGACGAATTGCGGGGCTGACGTGCCGTGGTCGGTGCCGCCGCTCGCGTTCTGCTTGGCACGCCGGCCGAACTCCGAATAGGTCATCACCACCACGTCCTTCCAGAGGTCGGCGGCGATCAGGTTCCGGCGCAGGACCGCAAGATTGGATGCCAGGGAGGCCAGCAGACGCTCGTGAGTCGGCGGCTGGTTCGCGTGCGTGTCGAAGCCGCCCAGGGCCACCTTGATCGCCACCACAGGCACCCTGGCGGAGAGTACTCGAGTGGCAAGATCGAGCTGACGGCCGAGCAGAAGCTCCTGCGGATAGGCTTCGGCCGGCGCCGGCGCGTCGCGCAGCCGGTCGCGCAGGCCGGCCGCCGCGGCATTGATCTCCTGCCGCACGGCCAGCAGATGGTTCAGCGCCGGATTTCCGCCGTCGGTCATCGCCGATGCCGTGCCAATGGCATTGGCCTGGCGCAGGAAGTTCTCGGCGTCCTGCATCACGATGGTGCGCAGCGATGGGCCGGTCGACGGCAATGCGTTGGTGTCCGCGACAATACAGTCGACGCCGATGCCCTTGGCCAGCCCGGCCCCCCTGAAGGCCTGGGCGATCCAGCCTTCGCTCAGCGTCTGGGATGCGGTGGAGGCGGTGTCCCAGATCTCGATCGAGCGAAAGTGCGAGCGGTTCGGATAGGGGTAGCCGACGCCCTGCACGATCGCGAGGTCGCCCGCCTTCCAGGAGTCCATCAACGGCGCGAGCTTTTCGTGCAGGCCGAGCTTCTCGTCGAGCTGCATGACCTTCTCGCGGGACACGCCGATGCCCGCACGCAGTTCGCGGTATCTGGGATCGGCATAGGGCACGAGCGTGTTCAGCCCGTCGTTGCCGCCCTTCAGTTCGACCAGCAGGAGAATACGGCCCACGGCGCCCTCCTCACTTCAACTGGTAGGCCGTGTCGAGCAACGCCGCGGCCACGATCGCGCCCGCAGTCCCGCTGACATCGCCCCCATCGACCGGCTGACGTGGCAGCAGCGTGCGCAGCAGCACGTCGCTGTCGACACCGGCCAGTGTCGGGCCGAGGCGCACCTCGTTGCCGGCGTTGCGCAGGCTACGGCCTTCGACGGGACGAGGTGGATCCATCATCTGCATGGTTTCCGCGGCCGGAAGCTGCTCGCGGCGGTCGGCGCGCCGGTTGGGGCGCTCGGCCATCCGCATGCCACCGTCCATCGGCGCCACGGTGGTCGCCTCGATCATGCGCCGCAGGAACTGCTGGCGCAGCAGCAGCGTGTAGGTCGAGATCCAGCTCTCGCCGCCGGCCCAGCCCTTTACGTTCGGCGGATCGAACGGGACCTGTCCCAGGCCCTGCAGCATGCGAACCAGCCCCGTCTTTTCCGGGACCGGAAGGCCGAGCACCCGGACCGAGCCGATGATGAGGTCGACAGGCGACTTTATGAGGGCTCCCCGGTTTGCGGGGTCGCGGAAGGCCGCCGACAGGAAGAGCGCGCGCATCAGGGGTTTGATCTCGTAGCCACCCTGGCGGAATCCGACCGCCAGGCGCGTCACTTCGGCGGAATCGGGCTTCAGCGACACGAACTCGCGCCACAGCTTCTCGACGATCATCTCGGCCGTGCGCGGCTGGGCCAGCAGGATCGTCAGGATCTCGTCGCCGCCGAAGCGGCCGGACTTGCCGAGGAAGGTCTTCTGGCCATCGTCGTGCCGGTCCGGATGCTCGGCGAACTGTCCGGACTCGCGGTCGACGCTCCAGCCGGTGAAGGCACGCGCCGCCGCCTTGATGTCGGCTTCGCTGTACTGGCCCTCGCCCAGGGTGAAGAGCTCGAGCAGTTCGCGAGCGAAGTTCTCGTTGGGCTGGCGCGCCACCGATCCCCTGCCGTCGAGATAGATCAGCATCGCCGGATCGCGCGCGACGGCCCGCAGCAGGCTCGCGTAGTTGCCCAGCGCCTCGCGCCGGAGGAGCGCGTTCTGGCGGAACAGAGACGAGGGATATCGCACCTTCGCCAACGAGGAGGTGAAGTGGCCGTGCCAGAACAAGGTCATGCGCTCGACCAGCGGCTGGTCGGTCGCGATCATCTCCTCGACCCACCAGTTCTTCAGCTCGCGGCCCTGCTCCCGGACCGGCAGCATGACCTCCAGCGTCTTGCCGTCGACCCCCTGCTTGCGCTGGGCTTCGGCAGCCTTCTGACGCTGCTGCAGGTCGGCCGGCCCCATGCCGATCCAGTCGGGCGCGGCGGTCATGGCCGCCCGGTTCGGCTTGGCGAGCAACCGATCGATCGCAGTGGCGTAGTCCAGCGCTTCGAGGGCGTGGATTTCGGCCGGCGTAACGCCGAACGAGGTACGCGACAGGAGATGCCGCGCGTCGTCGAACCCCATCGCCGAAGCCGCACGCACCGGCGCGACAGACCAAAGCCCCGTCGAAAGACCGGCGGACAAGGCCGCGGCGCCTCCCACGAAACTGCGACGCCCCAGGCGTGTGCTCATGACAGGCCTCCTATTGCGGCGGACGCGGCGGGCCCCCGCCCGGCGGACGAGGTGGCGGTGGCGGTGGCGGCGAAGCAACACGGTCGATGAGCAGCCTCTGCAGGCGTTCGCGCTGACCGGGCCGCAGACTCGGCTCGAGTTGGGTCAACGTCCGCAGCGTCTCCTTCTGCTGCTCGGCACGCAACTGACTGACCTGATCCACGAGGGCGTCGATCTTCGCCATGTCGCGAGGCGTACGGGAAATTTCCATGCTTGTTTGCTCGCGCAGGCGGGCAATCGCCTGCAGGCGCTCACGTCGCTCCTTCGCATACTGATCGAACAGGGCCTGCATGACCTTGCGCTGGTCGGCATCGAGGTCGAGATCACGCACCACCATCTCCACGGGATTGAGGCGTGGACCACCAGGTTGCCCCGGCTGGGCGGGCATTCCGTGCGGCGGTGGCGGCATCCCGTGCATGTCGAACGGCGGCGCGATCCAGCTGCGGTAAATGAAGCCCGCCAGGACGAACGTGTTCAACAGCAGCGAGAGGCCGAGCAGCATCTGGATCAGGCGCGAAGTCATGTCAGATGCCGTCGCCGGCGAAGAACTCGCTGACCTCGTTCGACGCAGCGCTCGTCGTGCTCGCGGTCTCGGTCGCCGAATAGCCGTCGCCTTGCCGGGCGAGCGATTCGCCCAGGCCGCCCCCCACCATGAAGCCACCGGTCGCGATCACCACGGCCACTACCGCCATGACGCCCTGCTGGAGGGCATGGCGCGAGCGTCCGAACAGCCATCGGGTGAAGAGGCCGCCCGACGCGAGCTTGCGCTCGGCCTCGAAACCGACCAGCGCGAGGGCCCTCACGACCATGCGCTCGGGCGGGGCCGGCAGGGGCTTGCCCAGAATATCCGCAAGGTCGAGTACGGCACGCCGCAGCGCCGGGTCCGCCGCCACAGCCGCCTCGACCGGCCCGGCTGCCTCCTCGGTCAGACGGCCTTCGAGCCAGGCGGCGAGCTCCATTTCGCTCACCGCGGCAGGCGCGACGGCAGGCTGGCTGGCGAGGCTCCGCCACAGCTCCTTGTCGCTCCTCGGGGTCGGCTGGGTGTTCATACGTCGCTCCTGCTCATACTACGCCAATACATGGCGGTTCATCCCCCACCGCCGGGACCTTCCTCCCGGAAATGCGCACGCAGTCTCAACAAAGCCTTGTGATGGGTACTTCGGATGGTTTGCGCATCGACGGACAGCAGCCGCGCGACCTCCATGACGTCGCGCTCCTCGTCGTAGAGGTACTTCAGGACAAGGACCTGCCTGGCCGTCAGGAGGCCATCGGGGATCCGGAGTTTCTCCACATGGCGATCCTCGACCCCCAGAAAAGCCTCCGGGACGTCGTCGATCGGCTCGGTGGCCTGACGCCGGCGCCGCAGATGGTCGATGGCGCAGGATCGCGACACCACGGAGAGCCAGGTCGGCAAGCCGGCGCGGGCCGGATCGTAGGTTTTCAACAGCCTGAAGTCCTGGGCGCAAAGGCGGACGAAGACGTCCTGCGCGGCGTCCATGACATCGTCTTCGCTCAGACGGTAGGCGCTGAGGGTCCGGCGGACGACGGCATTGATCAAGGGCGCGGCGGCGATCACGAACGCATCCCATGTGCGCTTGTCGCCTCTGGTGAGCGCCTGCAGATCGATCTGGTTCAGTTCAGCCACACCCACGATCTTTCCGCCGGTCCGCCCTGCAGTTTAACAGGCTTTGTGGCCAAATGAGGCCCCGCTAGAGTCCTCCTACCATTTGAGGAGCATCAATGAGCGAATCGCTGACACGGCAACTGAAATTCACCAAGCATGCGGTTCGCGGCAAGGGTGTGGTCGTCGCCCAGAACGTGAAGGCGGCCGAAGTCGGCGCCTCGATCCTGCGCAAGGGAGGCAACGCCATCGACGCGGCGGTCGCCACCGGCATGGCCATAGGCGCCCTCGAGCCCTGGATGAGCGGTATCGGCGGCGTCGGCTTCATGACCATCTGGAGCGCCAAGGAAGGGCGTGCCTGGACGGTCGACTACGGTCCCGTTTCGGCCAAGAAGCTCGATCCGTCGGTCTACGAGATCGTCGGCCCCGGCCCGGCCAATCCCTTCGCCTGGCCCGACATCAAGGAGCAGCGCAACGAGGTCGGTTACCACTCGATCGCCGTGCCCGGAATGGTCGCGGGCCTCGCCAAGGCGCTGGAACGCTTCGGGACGGTCGACTGGAAGGACGTGCTCCAGCCCGGCGTCGAGCTTGCCCAGCGCGGCATGGAACTCGACTGGTACATGCAGGTGATGATCGCCAACGGCGCGAGGCATCTCGAGAAGTACCCCGCCTCAAAGGCCAGCTACCTG
>CAIYWM010001029.1 GCA_903929895.1 uncultured Alphaproteobacteria bacterium | reverse complement strand
GTCACGATGTCCGCGAACAGCAGCGCGCGATGTTCGGCGGCGGCGTTGGGGAAATTGCACCAGATCTCACCCCAGCCTCGGGCGCCGTCGGAATCCTCGACCCTCACGAACACGGCCGCCCGTTCGGTCATGGTGCCGAAGGAGGTGCGGACGGGATCCTTGATCGGCGTGCGGAAGACGTGGGCTTCGACGCGGGCGAGGGTTGCCCCACTCATTGTCTCATTTTCCTCCCGGACCTCGACTTTGCGCCGATGGAGCAGGAACTCTGGTCGTTCGGTTCACTGAAGGTAAGCTTGTTGGCGAACGGATCGGTCACGGTGACCGTACGGGCGCGGCGCGCCATCGCCATGATGCCGGCTGGGATGGAGCACGACGCCGGCCCGAGCTTGATCCGCTCGCTCATTCGGCAGCTCTCGGGTCGGAATTCAGCAGGTCGTAGGTCCGTTTCTGGTACTCGACCATGTAGTCGGTGTAGCAGGTCGTCGCGTACTTCGGCGGCCTGTCGGGGCCCACCGCGGTCGGCACGGCGGCGATCGGCCAGTCGATGGTATTGTCGCAGAAGAAGGCCAGGGCATAGCGCTCGCCGCCGCTGCGGTTGACGGCGCGATGCGGCGTGGCGAGGCAGACATCGTTGGTCCAGCGCTGTAGCAACTGCCCACCGTTCACGAGGTAGGCATCGGGCAGGACGGGCGCCTCGATCCAACGCCCGTCCCGGCTGCGGATCGACAGGCCGGGCACGTCGTTGGGCGCCAACAGGGTGAGGAAGCTGGTGTCGGTGTGCGGGGCAATGCCGAACTCGTCGTCGGCGAGGGCCGGCTGATTCGGGTAGTGCGTCATGCGCAGCTTGTACTGAGGCTCGGCGAAGGGCGCGTCGAAGTATGTCGGCGGCAGGCCGAGGGCGCGGGCATAGAGCGGCACCAGCCTCTGGACCAGCCGCTCCATCGTTTCGCAATAGGCAACGACAGCCTCGCGAAAGCCCGGCAGGTCCGACGGCCACCGATTGGCGCTGCGGAAGCGCCGGTCAGCCACGACGTCGGGGTGGTCGGCCGGGAGATCGCGCGCGACGAAGAAGGCTTCGTTCAGATTGGGCTTGGTGACGATCTGGACCGTGGAGGTGCGCAGCGTATCGCCCCGCATCGGCAGGTACCCGACATTATGCTTGTCGATCCTGACCTCCATCTTGCGATCCAGCGGCAGGGCATGAAACCGTGCGGCCTGATGGAAGGTGCTTCGGATCAGATCCGGTGGCACGCCGTGATTGACCACGAAATAGAAACCGATTTCGGTCAGCGCGGCGTGCAACTCCCGCGAGGCGCGCTCGATCGCGCCAGGCTCACCCGCCAGACAGGGGCCGAGATCGATGATCGGGATGGTGTCAGCGCGCGGGCTCATTCGGCGGCCTGCTGGGCCTCCGTGTTGAGCACGTCGTAGTTCCGCTTCAGGTACCAGGTCATGTAGTCGCTGTACCAGGTCGTGGGATACTTCGGCGGCTTGTCGGGACCGACCGTGGTCGGCACGGCGGCGACCGGCCAGTCGATGCCGCTGTCGCAGAAGAAGGGCAGGGCATAGCGCGCGCCGGCCGTCTTGTTGATCGCGCGGTGCGGCGTCGCCAGGAACATGTCGTTGGTATAGCGCTGCAGCATCTGCCCGCCGTTCACGACATAGGCATTGTCGATCGCCGGCATGTCGATCCAGCTGCCGCTCTGGCTGCGGATCGACAGGCCCTGCACCTCGTTCGGCGCCAGCAGGGTGAGGAAGCTGGTGTCGGTGTGCGGCGCCAGGCCGAACTCGTCGTCGACCGGTCCGTCCTGCGGCGGATAATGCGTCATGCGCATAGAAAACATCGGCTCGGCGAAAGCCGTGTCGAAATAGTTGGCCGGCAGGTCGAGGGCGCGGGCGTAGAGCCGCACCATCTTCTGCACCAGCCGCTCCATCTCGTTGCAGTAATCGAGGACGGTGTCGCGGAAGCCGGGCAGGTCGGGCCAGCGGTTGAGGCCGCGGAAGCGGCGGCCCGACAGCACGTCGGGATGGTCCGGCGCCATCTCGCGCTTCACGAAGAAGGCCTCGTTCAGGTTGGCCTTGGTGCCGGTCTGGACGGTCGAGGTGCGCAGCGTGTTGCCGCGCATCGGCAGGTAGCCGGTATTGTGCTGGTCGAGCTTGAGTTCGAGCTTCTTCTCGACCGGCTGGTCGTGGAAGCGCTTCACCTCGGCGAACATGGCGGCGATCTTCTCGCGCGCGATGCCGTGGTTCACAATGAAGTAGAAGCCGATCTCGGTCAGCGCGAAGCGCAGTTCCTTCGCGGTACGGTCCATCGCGCCGGGCTCGCCCGCGAGGTAGGGGCCGAGGTCGATGACGGGAATCGTTTCGGTGGCCACGGTCTGCTCCTCCTCGGGCTCCCTATTTCGCCCGGAACGGACGATAATGCCGCCACGGCGCCGCGGTCCAGCGCGCACGGAAGGAATGTCATGATCTTCGGAATTCTGGCCCTGGTGACGGCGTCGCTCTTTGCCGGCGCGGCCTTTTACGTGAGCTTCGCCGAACACCCAGCGCGGTCCGAACTCGACGACCGCGCGCAGCTCCAGCAGTGGAAGCCGGCCTACAGACGCGGGACGATCATGCAGGGATCGCTGGCCGCCCTGGGCTTCGTGCTGGGCATGGCAGCCTGGTGGCAGACGCGCGACGAGCTCTGGATCGTCGGCGCCATCCTGATGGGGGCCAACTGGGCCTACACAGCCCTGATGATCATGCCGGTCAACAATGAGCTGAAGGCGATCGCCCTCGACGATGCCGGCGAGGACAGCCACACACTGCTGCGCCGCTGGGGCAAGCTCCACGCGAAGCGCACGATGCTCGGCATCGGCGCGACCTTGCTGTTTCTCTGGGCATCCTTGTCATCCTGAGCGAAGCGAAGGATCTCGCGGCCGCCAGGGAGTCCTTCGGTCGTTCCGGCAGGTCCTTCGCTCCGCTCAGGACGACAATTACGCCGTCGGCAGCTTGTAGTCCTTGAAGTCCTCGCGCAGACGGGTCTTCAGGATCTTGCCCGTGGCGGTGTGGGGGATCGCGTCGACGAACTGCACGTCGTCGGGCAGCCACCATTTGGCGACCTTGGTCGCCAGGAACTCGACCAGTTCCTGCTTGTCGATCTGGGCGTCGGGCTTCCTGTGCACGATCAGCAGGGGGCGTTCGTCCCATTTCGGATGGGCAACGCCGATCACGGCCGCCTCGGCGACGGCGGGATGGGCCATGGCGGCGTTTTCCAGGTCGATCGAGCTGATCCACTCGCCGCCGGACTTGATCACGTCCTTGGAACGATCGGTGATCTGCATGTAGCCGTCGGGATCGATGGTGGCGACGTCGCCGGTGGCGAACCAGCCGCCACCCTTGCCCGCGATGTCCCGCAGCACCTGGCCACCTTCGCCCTTGAAGTAGCCCGAGGTGATCCAGGGGCCGCGCACCAGCAGATCGCCAAACGCCTTGCCGTCGCGCGGCAGCTCGTTGCCGGCATCGTCGACGATCATCATCTCGACGCCGTAGGGCGGGCGGCCCTGCTTCAGGCGCACCTGCAGCAGGTCGGCCGGCGAAAAGTCGAGATGCTTCTCCTTGGGATGGTTGACCGTGCCGAGCGGGCTCATCTCGCTCATGCCCCAGGCATGCAGCACCTCGACTCCGAACTCCTTGTCGAAGGTCTCGATCATGGCCGGTGGGGCGGCCGAGCCGCCGATCACGGCGTATTTCACGGTCGAGAGCGTCAGTTTGTTGGCCTTCATGTGGTTCAGCAGCGCGAGCCACACGGTCGGCACGCCGGCGGTGAAGGTGACGCGTTCCTTCTCGAACAGCTCGTGCAGGCTGGCACCATCGAGCGCGACGCCGGGGAAGACGAGCTTGGCGCCGACCATGGCGGCCGAGTAGGGCAGGCCCCAGGCATTGACGTGGAACATCGGCACGACCGGCAGCACCACCGAGCGCGCAGACAGGTTCAGCGTGTCGGGCAGCGCCGCGCCATAGGCGTGGAGGATGGTCGAGCGGTGATGATAGAGCACGCCCTTCGGATTGCCCGTGGTGCCCGAGGTGTAGCAGAGCGACGAGGCGGTGCGGTCGTCGAACTCCGGCCACTCGTAGGTACCGGGCTCGCCGGCAATCAGCTCCTCGTAGACCAGCAGGTTCGGGATATTGCAGTCCTTGGGAAGGTGGGCGCGGTCGGTCATTGCCACGACGTGGCGCACGCCCTTCATCTGCGGCAGCAGCTTCTCGACGGCGGGCAGCAGGTTGAGATCGACGAAGAGGAGCTGATCCTCCGCGTGGTTCACGATGTAGACGATCTGTTCGGGGAAGAGCCGCGGGTTGATCGTGTGGCAGACCGCGCCCATGCCGGAGATGCCGTAGTAGAGTTCGAAATGGCGATAGCCGTTCCACGCCAGCGTCCCGATACGGTCGCCGACCTTGATGCCGAGCTTCAGCAGCGCCTCGGCAACCTTCTTCGCGCGCTTGTTCGCATCGCGGTAGGTGTAGCGGTGGATCGGGCCTTCGACGGTGCGGGAGACGATCTCGGTGTCGCCGTGATTGAGGGCGGCATGCTCGATGAGCTGCGAAATCAGAAGCGGGCGATCTTGCATGAGGCCGAGCATCGGGGCGTCTCTCCTGTGGTGTCGTCTGGCGGCTGGGCGCCAATTGTCTTAGGGTCGGGAAGACATCCTTTGGGGGAAAATCGATGAAACGGTCAAGCCGTGGTGGCGCCTCCGTGATCGGCGCTCTGGCCGCCACCTGGGCGTTTCCGGCGACGGCCCAGACGGTGACCGGCGGCCATAGCGCTTCGGCCGGGTTCCTGCTGCTGATGACCGAGCGTTTCGAGTTCACGGTCGCGCAGCTTCCCGCACTCGGTGCGCATCTCCTGGCCCTGCCGCAGACGATCGGCGGCCGCACGGCACTCCTGCTGGTCGCTATCGTCGTGGCCGGCCTGATCGCCGAATTCATTGCCCGCCTGATCCTGAGCCGTGCGCGTGTCCATGCCTTCGACCGTTTGGCCAGCAAGACGCCGCTCCGCGCCTTCTTCCGTGCGCTGCTGCTCGACGCGCTGGCGCTGGTGGCATTGGCCGTCGCGGGCCGCCTCGTGCTGGGGCTTGTCGGCCCGTCGGGCAGCCTCGGCTCCCAGCTCGGCCAGATGGTGCTGCATACACTCGTCTATTGGCGCGCCTTCAACCTGGTATTCCGCGCTTTCCTGCGCCCGCACCTGGCGGAGGGCCGCATCGCCCCGGTGGATGACGGCACGGCGCGCCGTCTGCTGGTCGCCCTGGACTTCGTGATTCTGCTGCCGCTGCTGGGCAGTCTCGCGGCGCGCGCCCTCGAGGCGACGGGTGCAAACCGCGAGATGACGAGTGCGGCCATCATCCTCTACGTGCCGGTGATTGCCGTGCTGCTGGTCGTGGTCGTCTGGCGCTGGCGTTTCGACATGGCCGCCTGGCTCACCGCCATGGTGCCGCCGACCGGTTTCAGCCGTCAGCTCAAGCTCGATGCGGCGCGCAACTGGTGGATGGGCGGTCTCGCCTTCTACGTGCTCCTGGGCGCAGCCTCCGTCTATGCCGCGCTGACGGAGAGCGGCACGGCCGCGCGGGGCCTGGCCGTCATCGAATCGACGCTGATCGCCCTGCTGCTGTTCGAGACGCTGATGCACCGCGTCACGCGCCACATCGTCTCCGAGCTGCCGATGGCGGGCGACGTGGTGGCCGACTGTTTGCGGCTGCTCGTGCGCCTCTACGTTGCGATCCTGATCGCCGAGGCGCTGATGGTCCGGGTGCTGGCGGCGGCGACCGCCGAAGAATGGGTCGCGCACGATCGCGGGGCCAAGATGGCGGCGATCACCGCGGTGGCGATCTATGCCGGCTGGCGTTTCATCAAGTACCGCATGGACTCCTACATCGCCTCCAATCCGCTACCCTCGGCCGACGTCTCGGGGGACTCGGAGGAGGAGGTCCAGGTCGCCGCTTCCAGGCTGCGCACCCTGATGCCGCTGCTGCGCGTCGTTGCGGGTGCCACGATTGCCGTCATTGGCAGCCTGCTGGTCCTGTCGGAACTCGGCGTCAACATCACGCCGCTGATCGCCGGCGCCTCGGTGTTCGGCCTCGCCGTTTCCTTCGGCAGCCAGTCGCTGGTCCGAGACATCGTGTCGGGCGTCTTCTTCCTGGCCGAAGATTCGTTTCGCATCGGCGAATATGTCGACTGCAGCAAGGTCAAGGGAACCGTCGAAGGCTTCAGCGTGCGGTCCCTCAAGCTGCGCCACCAGAACGGCCAGCTGCACATCGTGCCGTTCGGCCAGGTCGGCCATATCACCAACTTCAGCCGCGACTGGACGGTGGTGAAGTTCAACATCGCCTTCGCCAACGGCACCGACGTCGAGCTGCTGCGCAAGACGGTCAAGAAGATCGGCCTCCAGATGATGGACGAGCCGCAGTTCAAGCCGATCCTGCTGCAGCCGCTCAAGATGCAGGGCGTCGTCGACATCAAGGACAATTCGCTGATCGTGCGCTTCAAGTTCATGGCGCGCCCGAAGAATCCCACCATGGTGCAGCGCATGGCGATCCGTCGCATGTATGATCAGTTCCCGGCGCTGGGCATCCAGTTCGCGACCGGCAACAATTATTTGTTCCCCATACCGGCGACGCCCGCGGTGCCGCCCCTGGCCGACGAGAAGGCCGAAGCGTCCGCCGCGGCGCCCCCCAAGGCCGCCGAATAGATCTCCAGAGGAGTCAAAGATGCAGAAGCGCAAACTCGGCAAGTCCGACCTCGAGTTCGTTCCCATCGCCTTCGGCGGCAACGTCTTCGGCTGGACCGCCGACGAGGCAATGTCACACCAGCTGCTCGATGCGTTCGTCGATGCCGGCTTCTCCTTCGTCGACACCGCCGACGTCTATTCGCGCTGGTTCCCGGGCAACAAGGGCGGCGAGAGCGAAACGGTGATCGGCAGTTGGCTCAAGAAGGATCCGTCCAAGCGGGACAAGATCGTGCTGGCCACCAAGTGTGGCATGGGGCTGCCGAGCGGCGCGCTCTCCGCCAAGAACATCACAGAGTCGGTGGACGCCTCGCTGAAGCGGCTCAACACCGACCGCATCGACCTCTTCCAGTCGCACAAGGACGACAAGGATACGCTCCAGGAGGAGACGCTCTCGACCTACGGCGAGCTGGTGAAGGCCGGCAAGATCCGCTTCATCGGCGCGTCCAACTTCGACGCCCCGCGCCTCGCCGAAGCGGCGAAGATCGCGAAGGAGAAGGGCCTGCCGCGCTACGAAAGCCTGCAGCCGCATTACAATCTGATGGAGCGCGGCCTGTTCGAGGGCGCGCTGGAGGACGAGTGCCTGAAGCAGGAGATCGGCGTGATCCCCTATTATTCGCTGGCCAGCGGCTTCCTGACCGGCAAGTACCGGTCCGAGGCCGATGTCGGCACCGCCCAGCGCGGCGCCGGCGTGAAGAAGTACATCAACCCGAAGGGCACGGCCGTCCTGAAGGCGCTCGACGATGCCGCCGAGAAGAACGGCGCCACCCTGGCGCAGGTGGCGCTCGCCTGGCTGCTGCAGCGCAAGTCGATCACCGCGCCGATCGTCAGCGCGACCAGCCTGAAGCAGCTCGACGACGTGCTCAACTCGACGACCCTGGAACTCGATCCCGAATCGGTCGCCGCCCTCGACAAGGCCAGCGCACCGGCCTGAGCGGGGAGAGACCAATGCTCGTCTTCCGCCAGCTCTTCGATCCGACCTCGTCGACCTACACCTACCTGCTCGGCTGCAGCGTCTCGAAAGAGGCGCTGCTGATCGACCCGGTGTTCGAGCAGGCGCGGCGCGACGCGGCGCTGATCGGCGAACTCGGCCTCACGCTCGCCTGGACGCTCGACACCCACGTCCACGCCGACCATGTGACTGGCGCCTGGCTGCTGAAGCAGCGGCTGGGCAGCAAGATCGCGCTTTCGGCGGCATCAGGCGCGGCGGGTGCCGACCGGCTGCTGCAGGACGGCGACCGGATCGAGTTCGGCCGCCGGGCGCTTGAAGTGCGCTCCACGCCCGGCCACACGTCGGGCTGCGTCACCTACGTGCTCGACGACGAGACCATGGCCTTCACCGGCGACTGCATCCTGATCCGGGGCTCGGGTCGCACCGACTTCCAGCAGGGCGATCCGCGCGCCCTCTATCGTTCGGTCCGCTCGCGAATCTTCGCTCTGCCGGAGAGCTGCCTGCTCTATCCCGCGCACGACTATCGCGGCCTCACGGTCAGCAGCGTGATCGAGGAGAAGAAGTTCAATCCGCGGCTGGGCGGCGAGGTGGGCGAGAATGACTATGTCGGCTACATGAAGAACCTCGATTTGCCGCACCCGAAGAAGATCGACGAGGCGGTGCCCGCCAACCTGCGCTGCGGTGAGCCTGGTAACGGCGCCGGACCGCCGGCCGAGCCCGGCTGGGCGCCCTTGCGCTTCACCTTCGGCGGCGTCTGGGAAGTCGAGCCGCACTGGCTCGAAGAGAACCTCGCCAAGGTGCATGTCGTCGACGTGCGCGAGTCGGCCGAGTTTACCGGTCCGCTCGGTCATATCCGCGGCGCGACGCTGGTTCCCCTGGGCGAGCTGGCGGTGCGCGCGAAGGACCTGCCGAAGGACAAGCCGGTCGTCGCCGTCTGCCGTGCCGGCAGCCGCTCCGCCCATGCGACCGCCATCCTGCAGAAGGCGGGCCTGGCCGACGTCGCCAACCTGCCCGGCGGCATGCTGCGCTGGCGCGCCGAAGGGCGGGCCGTAGAAGGTGGGTCGGCCTGACCTGATACTGCTTCCTTGATGAATTGGTCTGGGGGGACTTGTGCCAGCCTCGTCGTCCGCGCCGGGTGCTCGCTCGGCATCGGCGCCCTGGCCCCCGGCTGACCGACCACCGCCGCCAGCCGCCGCTCGCGGTTCTTGCGGGAGGTGCCGGCGAGCGACATCGACCCGCCCAACGGTACCAGGATACCTTATCCAGGGGGTGCGACTCTCAATTCGACTGATTCGTTTGTTTCGTTTATTTCGTTTACGTGTCGAGACCCGGCTTTCCCAGCGGCCTGCTAGAGGCCGTAAAGCTTCGTCGGCGTGTCGACCAGGAT
>CAIYWM010001028.1 GCA_903929895.1 uncultured Alphaproteobacteria bacterium | reverse complement strand
GGCTCCCCTCCTCCACGATGCGCACGAAGATCGCGAACTCGTCCAGCCGGTCCATGAATTCTTCCGATTTTTGCAATTATGACTTTATCATTCATGCCGTTATCGTCGCAATCGACCGACCTTACCTTGGCTTTACCGACAATCGTTCGTGTTGAAAGAAGGGTGAGGTATGCGATGACCCCCAGTGAGATGGACTTCCTGCCGTTCCATGCCGACGAGCAGGCGGCACAGGCGCTGGCCGGATACCGCATGGGGCGGGCGCCCATCCGGCCCCTCCTGCCGGAGCAGCATCGCGAGTTCTTCGGCCTGCTGCCCTACCTTTTCACCGCAACGCCGGATGCGCAGGGCTGGCCGATGGCATCGGTTCTGACCGGCGCGCCCGGGTTCATCGCGTCGCCCGACCCGATGACGCTGCGCATCGATGCCCTGCCGCGCGACGGCGATCCCGCGGGACCCGGCTTGGCGGCCGGCTCCGACATCGGCCTGCTGGGGGTCGACCTCTCGACGCGGCGGCGCAACCGCGCCAACGGCCGCATCGTGACGCGCGACAAGGGGCTGACGGTCCACATCGCCCAGAGCTTCGGCAACTGCCCGCAGTACATCCAGACGCGCAAGGTGGTCGGACGCGACAGGAAGGCCGGCGCTGTCGAGGCGTTGGCCGGGTTGGACGAAGCGGCGCGCGATCTGATCGAATCAGCCGACACGTTCTTCGTCGCCAGCCGCGGCCGGGCGGCGCTCGGGGAAGAGGGCGGGTTCGACATGTCCCATCGCGGTGGCAGGCCCGGTTTCGTCGGCGTGCACGGCGACACGCTCGTCGTTCCCGACTTCCGCGGCAATCGCTTCTTCAACACGCTGGGCAATCTGCTGGGCGACCCCCGGGCCGGCCTGCTGTTCGTGAATTTCGGCACTGGGGAAATGCTGCAGCTTCAGGGCACCGTGACCATCGACTGGCATCCCGGTGAGATCGGACCGGCCGGGACCGAGCGCCTGTGGCGTGTCCGGGTCGCGCGGGCATGGCGCACCCGTTCGGCTTTCCCCTACCTGACGATTTTCGGGGACTATGCACCCTCTACACTCGTGACGGGCATCTGGTAGCCACGTTCATCCCTGCAACTGCAAACCGTCATGGTGGTGTAGTCTTGGGATTGCGACTGTCCTGGGAAACAGGGTCAGCACCGTCATGCCGACGCGCAATCGCGCGTCGCTGCTGGGGCGTGCGCTTCATCGGCGGCTTTCCGGCACTGCATGCCCTGGTCCGCATGGTCGATTCCCTGAGGGTCGATGCCCGGAGGGTCGAGCCAACGTCCTACCTCGATACCCTGAAGACCTCCGTCACCGGGGCCGACAGGCAGGACGCCGGCCACATACAGAGCTCCGAAACCGAAATCGGTCGTCAGGCCGACGTCGAACGCACCCGCGCCACCATGGCCTCGAGAGCCAGAAGATAGGAATCGACGCCGAAGCCCGCGATCATCCCGACCGCCGCCTCGGCGGTGATGGAGCCGAAACCGCGCTTCTCGATATTCGTCATGTGGATTTCGATCGCCGGCATGGAGATCGACCGGAGGCAATCGCGGAGCGCGTGACCGGCGTGGAGAAACCCCGCGGGATTGAACAGCAGCCCGTCGAACTTGGCACGGTCGGCCTTGTAGATCGCCGACACGGCCTCGCCTTCGGTATTCGTGTAGAAGATCTCGATGTCCACGCCGAGGTCCCTGGCCCGACGCCGGATCGCGGCGTCGAGCTCCTTGGCCGTGGTCGTGCCATAGAGTTCAGGCTGGCGCCGGCCCAGATACTCCATGTTCGCGCCCTGAATCAGCAGAAGCTTCATCGGCTGATGCTAGGACAAAATTGCCGGCAAGCGAACAACAACCGTTCCGAACATCAACGCGGCAGGGTAGAAGAACCCATTAAATTTTCGTCGATGGAGCGAGCGCACTGGCGGCCCTCGCGGATCGCCCACACGACCAGCGACTGGCCGCGACGCATGTCGCCGGCAGAGAACAGCCTCGGCACCGAGGTCTGGTAGTCCTTCACATTGGCCGCGACGTTGCCGCGCGGATCGAGCGTGACGCCCGCCTGCTCGACCAGGCCGGGCCGGCGCGGTCCGAGGAACCCCATGGCCAGCAGCACCAGGTCGGCCTTGAGCTCGAAGGTGCTGCCCGCGACCTCCTGCATCGCCATGCGACCGTCGGCGCCCTTCACCCATTCGACGCGCACGCACTCCAGCGCCTCGATCTTGCCGTTGCTGCCCACGGCACGCTTGGTCAGAACGGCGAAATCGCGGGCCGCGCCCTCCTCATGGCTCGACGAGGTGCGCATCTTGAGCGGCCAGTCCGGCCAGGTCAGCGCCTTGTTCTCGCGCACCGGCGGCTGCGGCATCACCTCGAGCTGCGTCACCGAAGCGGCGCCATGACGGTTCGACGTGCCGACGCAATCGGAACCGGTGTCGCCGCCGCCGATCACGATGACATGCTTGCCCTTGGCGGTGAGCGTGCCGCGCGGAGCGGCCCGCGCCTCGTCGTCGCCGGCGTTGCGCTTGTTCTGTTGCGTCAGGAAATCCATCGCGAAGTGGATGCCGCTCAGCTCGCGCCCCGGGACCTCGAGATCGCGCGGCAGCTCGGCGCCGCCGGTCAGGGCGACCGCGTCATAGCCTTCGAGCAGCGACTTGATCGACAGGGTCGCGCCGACCTCGACGCCGGTCCGGAACTCGACGCCCTCGGCCTCCATCTGGCGCATGCGCCGGTCGATGAGATGCTTCTCCATCTTGAAGTCGGGAATGCCGTAGCGCAGCAGGCCACCGATGCGATCGGCCTTCTC
>CAIYWM010001027.1 GCA_903929895.1 uncultured Alphaproteobacteria bacterium | reverse complement strand
CAGAAGGCCGCCCGCGACGCCCGCTACGCCGCCCGCAAGGCGCGCAAGGGCAAGCGATAGAGTATTGGCCGGCGGAGTGCCTTAGAGCGCTCCGCCCGTCAGGGACGCGCGCTGGCTGATCTCGATGTGATTGCCGTCGGGATCGCAGACGAATGCAAAGCGCACCGTGTCGCCCAGCACGCGCGGCTCGCCGCCCGAGGCGCCGCCGCGCTCCAGGATGCCGGCATACTCGGCCAGGCAATCCCACACCTGCACCGTCATGTAGCGATAGCCGGGTCCGCGCCACTGGCCGACCGCGCTCTCGACCTTGCCCTGCTCGGCAACCACGACCAGCGAGTCACCGCAACGGTAGCGGCCGTCGCCCACGCGCTCGAACTGCATGGCGTGCGTCCAGAACCGGTCGTGCGCAGCCGGGTCGTTGACCCTGAGCAGGATCGCGATCCCCTCGACGCCGTTGCGGCCCTTCGGCACCAGGGTCACCTTGTTGCCGTCCGGATCGGCGAGCGGCTGCGGGGCCGCCAGCCCTTCGCGCGCGATTTCCAGGCCGACGATGCCCGAGGGCGGCACGTCGGGCAGGGGCCCGCGCGCATGGTTCATCTTCAGGATCGAGCCGTTCATGTGGTGGCGGTGCTGCTGCATGCCGCCCCCCAGCTTGCCCATATGGTCGTAGGGCAGGCCGACCGTCTGCTGCCAGAAGGCGAGCTGTTCGTCGCGCGTGGTGGCGAACAGGCCGACGTCGAGATGCTGCTTGGCGAGGTTCATGGGGGCGAGTGTAGCGCGGGACGGGAAACAAATCTTACAAAGCCCGCCACGACGAGGCTGCACAGCGGTCCTAGAACAGGGCGGGGTGAAGGACCGGCCGCTGGGGAGCCGCCGGTGGAAACGTGGGAAGGGCTTCGATGATTCGCGTCATCATCGGCACGGTCGCCGTACTTGCCGGGTTCGCCGTCGTCGAACGATCGGTCGATGCCAGTACCGGGCAAGTGGGATCGTGCTTGCCAACCGAGGTTCACGCGCTGCCGCCCCCGGGAGACACCGTGGCGCTGAGGTCGGGGCCGACGATGAGTTCGCCCGTGATCGGGGTGCTTCGCGGCCGCGCGGCCGTCCGCCTGTCCGGCGGGCAGGGCGGGTGGGCGCACATCGCGCCCGCCGACGCTCCGCACCTCGATGGCTGGGTGCCGGCGGACCAGCTCTGGGTCGATGTCGAGGCGGGCCGCGCGCTCTTCAGCCTGCCGGGGCCGATGAGCCGGAAGCTCGCGACGTCCGACAGCGACACCGGCAGCTTCCGCGTGCTCGGCTGCCACGGCCCCTGGCTGCACGTGATCAACGCCCGCAGCGGCGCCGTGTGGATCGACGGAAGGCAATCTTCATAAGTCCGTCGTCTCGACCGGAGGCTTTCTTCTTTCAGCCTATGGCCGGATCGAAAGCGGCCGTGACCGTCAGATCTTCAGGTCGCTGAAGAAGTCGTTGCCCTTGTCGTCGGTGATGATGAAGGCCGGGAAGTTTTCGACCTGGATACGCCAGATCGCTTCCATGCCGAGCTCGGGATACTCCAGCACCTCGACCTTCTTGATGACGTCCTGCGCCAGGATGGCGGCCGGGCCGCCGATCGAGCCGAGATAGAAGCCCTTGTGCTTGCGGCAGGCGTCGACGACCTGCTTGCTGCGGTTGCCCTTGGCCAGCATGACCATCGAGCCGCCATTGGCCTGGAAGAGGTCGACGTAGGAGTCCATGCGCCCGGCGGTGGTCGGGCCGAACGAGCCCGAGGCCATGCCGGTCGGCGTCTTGGCGGGGCCGGCGTAATAGACCGGGAACTTCTTGAAATAGTCCGGCAGGCCCTCGCCGCGATCGAGCCGCTCCTTGAGCTTGGCGTGCGCGGAGTCGCGCGCCACGATCAGCGTGCCGCTGAGATTCACGCGGGTCTTCACCGGATGCTTCGTCAGCACCGAGAGCGTGTGCGCCATGCCCTTGTTGAGGTCGACCGAGACGACGTCGCCCGAGAGCTGCGCCGGCTCGACCTCGGGCAGGAACTGCGCCGGATTGTGCTCGAGCTGTTCGAGGAAGACGCCGTCCTTCGTGATCTTGCCGACGGCCTGGCGGTCGGCCGAGCAGGAGACGCCGATGCCGATCGGCACCGAGGCGCCGTGGCGGGCGATGCGGATCACGCGCACGTCGTGGCAGAAATACTTGCCGCCGAACTGCGCGCCGATGCCCATCTGGCGCGTGAGCTCCAGCACCTTCTGCTCCATCTCGCGATCGCGGATGGCCACGCCCTTGTTGTTGCCCTCGCTGGGCAAGTCGTCGAGGTAGCGCGTCGAGGCGAGCTTCACGGTCTTGAGATTCATCTCCGCCGAAGTACCGCCGACTACGATGGCGAGGTGATAGGGCGGGCAGGCGGCGGTGCCCAGCGTGCGGATCTGGGTGTCGAGGAACTTGAGCAGCGAGGCCTCGTTCAGCACGGCCGGCGTCTGCTGGTGCAGGTAGGTCTTGTTGGCCGAACCGCCGCCCTTGGCGACGAACAGGAACTTGTAGGCGTCGCCGTCAGTCGCATAGATGTCGATCTGCGCCGGCAGGTTGGTGCCGGTCTGCACTTCCTTGAACATCGACAGCGGCGAGACCTGCGAATAGCGCAGGTTGGTCTCGGTGTAGGTCTTGTAGACGCCCTTGGCGATCGCTTCCTCGTCGCCGCCGCCGGTCCACACCGCCTGGCCCTTCTTGGCCATGACGATGGCCGTGCCGGTGTCCTGGCACATCGGCAGCACGCCGCCGGCCGAGATGTTGGCGTTCTTGAGGAGCTCGAGCGCCACGTAGCGGTCGTTGGCCGAGGCCTCCGCGTCGTCGAGGATGTTGCGGAGCTGCTGGAGGTGGCCCGGGCGCAGCAGATGGGAAATGTCGTGGAAGGCCGCGGCCGTCAGGGTGGTCAACGCCTCGGGGGCGACGGTCAGCACGTCGCGGCCGTTGAATTTGGTGGTGCCGACGAAGTCCGAGGTGAGCTTGCGGTAGGGCGTCGTGTCCTCGTGGCTCGGGAACATTTCCTGAAACTGGAACTCGGGCATGCGTCTTCTCCTGGCGACCCTGTCGGGGCGCCGGTTTCCTGCCGCAGCCGGGCCGCGGCGTCTACCTACTTCTTTCGGAAGCTGTCGAGCTTGACGACCTTGGAGGCCGCGTCCTCGGGCTTGGCCGCTTCGGCGGTCGCTGCCTCACCCTCGGTGCCGGCGGTCTCGCCTTCCGGCGAGGCCGGACGCCTCTCCGGCACGGGCAGCGGGGTCGGCTCGACCGCGCCTTCCGGCTTCTCGACGGAGAGCT
>CAIYWM010001026.1 GCA_903929895.1 uncultured Alphaproteobacteria bacterium | reverse complement strand
GGAGAGCGCCACCCAGTCGACGCCCAGCGACAGGCCGAACACCAGGTCCTTGTGATCCTTCGGCGTCATCGGCGACATCGGCAGGACCAGGTTGGGCAGGTTGACGCCCTTGCGGTCGCTGAGGGTGCCGGCGACCTCGGCTTCGGCGTCGATCGTCTCCTCGTCGTGCGCCACGATGCGCAGCCGCACCTTGCCGTCGTCGATCAGCAGGATGCCGCCGGGCTTCGCGGCCTTGAAGATCTCCGGATGCAGGAGGGGGACGCGCTCGGCGGTGCCGGGCTCGGCATTCATGTCGAAGCGCACCCGCTGGCCCTTCTTCAGGACCATCGGCCCCTTGGCGAAGGTGCCGAGGCGCAGCTTGGGGCCCTGTAGATCCAGCAGGATGGCGATCGGGTGCTTGAATTCCTTCTCGAGCGCACGCAGCTGCTCGACCCGCTGGCGATGGTCCTCGTGCTGGCCGTGGCTGAAGTTCAGGCGGAAGACGTCGGCGCCGGCCTCGAACAGGGTCCGCAGCCGCTCCGTGGTCGACGAAGCGGGGCCGATCGTGGCGACGATCTTGGTGAATCGATTGCGGCGCATGGGGACAGTCTACTTCGAGGGCGACGACACTTTGAAGTCACCGGCCTGTTCGTAGACCTTTACGACCGCGGCGTCATCCAGCTTGCCCCAGCCAGCGCCCGCCGCTGCGATGAAGAGCTGATGCGCGGCGGCGGCAAGAGGCAGCGGCAGGCGCAGCTCGTGGCCCGTATCCAGCACCAGGCCGAGATCCTTCACGAAGATCTCGACCGCCGAGAGCGGTGTGTAATCGTCGTCGAGCATGTGCGGCACCCGATTGCCGAACATCCAGGAGTTTCCGGCGCTGGCCGAGATCACCTCATAGACCGCGCGCGTATCGGCGCCGGCCTTGGCCGCGAGAGCCATTGCCTCGGCGGCCGTGGCGATGTGCACGCCGGCCAGGAGCTGGTTCACCGTCTTCACCAGCGAGCCGATGCCCGCCTTGTCGCCCAGACGAAAAACTTTCGCCGAGGTCGCGGACAGGATGGACTCGGCAGCGGCGAAGGCTCCTGCATTGCCGGACGACATGAAGGTGAGTTCACCGGATTCGGCGCGCGCGCGCCCGCCCGACATCGGCGCGTCGAGCAGCGAATGGCCAGTTGCGACGAGACGCTCGTCGAGCTTGCGGACGAAGGCCGCCGGGCAGGTGGCGCACTGCATGACGAGGCCGCCCTTGCGCAGCGTGCCGACCGCACCGCCCTCGCCATAGAGCACCGCTTCGACTTGCTGCGCGTTCACGACGGCAACGATGACCACATCGGCTGTCTTTGCGGCTTCAGCGGGAGACGCGGCCGTCATGCCGCCTGCTGCCACGAAAGCGTCGCGGGCGACGGCACTGGGATCGACGCCGATCACCTTGTGACCGTGCTTCAGCAGGTTCTTCGCCATGCCGAGGCCCATAGAGCCCAGTCCGACGAAGGCGATGACGGGTGTGTTCTTGTCGGTCATGGATCAGGCCTTGATTCCGTACTTGGCGGCCCAGCCGAGGCCGGCGCCCGTGGTCGTCTTCGGCTTGTACTCGAGGCCGACATATCCGTCGTAGCCCAGCCGATCGAGGGCATCGAGCAGGTAGAGATGATTGACCTCGCCGATGTCGGGCTCGTTGCGATCGGGGTTGCCCGCGATCTGCACGTGCGAGGTGATCGGGAAGAGGCGCTCCATGCGCTTCTGCAGATCGCCCTCGGTGACCTGCAGATGATAGAGGTCGAGCTGCAGGCGGAGATGCGGCGCGCCGACTTCATCGATGATCGCCTTCACCTGGTCGGTCGTGTTGGTGAAGTAGCCGGGAATGTCGCGATGGTTGATCGGCTCCAGCACGATGGTGATGCCGGTCTTGGCGGTGCGGTCGCAGATCTTCTTCAGGTTCGAAATGAAGGTGCGGTGCATCGCCTTCACGTCGGCGCCGGGGGCGATCATGCCGGACATGACGTGCAGGGTGCGGCACTCGAGCACCCGGGCATAGTCCAGCGCCTTGTCGATGGCGGCGGCGAACTCGGCCTCGCGGCCCGGCAGCGCCGCCAGTCCGCGCTCGCCCTCGCTGGCATCGCCCGGCGGCAGGTTGAACAGCGCCTGGGTGAGGTTGTGCTTCTTCAGTTCGGCGGCGATCTCGGCGGCCGGCGCTTCATAGGGAAACAGGATCTCGACGGCCTGGAAGCCGTTCGCGGCCGCTGCGCCGAAGCGCTGCAGGAACGGCACTTCCTGGTAGATCCACGAGAGATTGGCGGCGAGCTTCGGCATTCTTCTGGTCCAATCAGGAAGGATAGGCTTCTTCGACGTCGCGCACCTGGGCGTCCGAGAGTGTGCGCAGCTTGAATCCCTGCAGCAGCAGGTGGAGCTTGGCCGTCTCCTCCAGCTCCTCGATCGAGGCGGAGGCAGCCGACAGCGAGGTTCCCGCGACGACCGGGCCATGATTGGCCAGCAGCACGGCACGATGGCCCTTGGCGTATTCGCGAATGGCGTCGGCGAGCTTGGGATCGCCCGGCTTGAAATAGGGAACCAGCGGCAGCTTGCCGACCCGCATCACGAAGTAGGGCGTGATCGGCGGCAGCGTCGTCTCGGCATTGTGGTGGCAGGACGGATCGAGGCAGGAGATCGCCACGGCATGCGTGCAATGGAGATGGACGATGGCGCCGTCCTTGGGCCGCACGTCGTAGACCGAGCGATGCAGCAGCGCTTCCTTGGTCGGCGGATCGCCGGCGACATGCTTGCCAGAGAGGTCGATCTTGGAGAGCTGGCCGGGTTCGAGTTCGCCGAGTGAAGAGTTGGTTGGCGTCATCAGCCAGCCGTCGGCCACCCTTGCGCTGATGTTGCCGGAGGTGCCGGGGCAGAGGCCCCGCGCGGCGAGCTTGGCGCCCAGCGCACAGATCTGCTCGCGCATCTTGGTTTCTGCGGTGCTCATAGCCGGTCGAATGCCTTGGTGAAGAAATCAGGGGCGCCGAAATTGCCGGACTTCAGCGCGAGCAGGAGCGGTCTGGCGCCCACGGATGCCGTCCACGGCACGCCGGGATCGATCTCGGGGCCGATGCGCAGCGCGGTCACGTCGAGCGCACTCACGACGGCGCCTGAGGTTTCGCCACCGGCGACGACGAGGCGGCCGACGCCGGCCTCGACGAGGCCACGGGCCAGCGCCGCCATGGTCTTCTCGATCGCCTGGCTCGATTGCTCGATGCCGTACTTCGCCTGCAGTGCCTTCACGGAATCGGGCGTGTCGCTGGCCGACAGCAGGATTGGCGCCGTGCCGAGTTTTTCCTTGGCCCAGGCGAGCGCCTTGCCGGCCACGTCTTCGCCGCGGCAGATCGCGTCGGTATCGAGCGCGAAATGTGCGCCCTTGAAGGCTTTGATCTGACCGAGTGTCGCCGCCGAGCAGGAGCCGGCGAGGACGGCCGAAGCGCCTTCCGTCTTCGGCAGCGCATCTGCGCCGGAGCGATGAGCCATCAGGCCACGACGGCGATAGGCGGCGGGCAAACCGAGCGCCACGCCCGAGCCGCCGGTGACGAGAGTGTCGTCACCGATCGCTTCGCCGATGATGCCGAGATCGGTATCGGCCACGGCATCGACCACGACATGCCGAACGCCGTCTGCAGCGAGCTTGTCGAGCGACTCGCGCAGGACGGCGGAGCCGGACTGGACCTGCTTCAAGGCGACGAGGCCGACCTTGTGCGGCGTCTGCCGCGCCAGCACACGCACCAGGCTGGCATCCGTCATCGGCGTCAGCGGATGGTGCTTCATGTGCGAGTCCGAGAGCAGCACGTCGCCCACGAACAGGTGTCCGAAGAAGATCGTGCGGCCGTTCACCGGAAAGGCAGGGCAGTAGATCGCCTGCCTGGCCTTCAGCGCATCGAGCAGCGCATCGCCGACGGGGCCGATGTTGCCGGCGTCGGTCGAATCGAAGGTCGAGCAGTACTTGAAGAAGAAGCGTACGCAACCGGCCGCTTGCAATGCCTTCAGCGCGTCGAGCGATTGCGTGACCGCATCGGCAGCCGGGATCGAGCGCGTCTTCAGCGCGACGACAACGGCATCGACGTCGTCGGGGATCGTGCCCTTCGCCGGCACGCCGATTGTCTGGATCGTGCGCATGCCGCCTTTGACGAGCATGCCCGCGATGTCTGTTGCGCCGGTGAAGTCGTCGGCGATCACTCCAAGAATGGCCATGTGCGACCCTAGGCGATCACGGTTGCGGGCATCCAGAACTTTCGGCGCCGGGCGCGTCGTCGGGCCTCGTCCTCGCCGTCATAGTGGTGCAACGGCGGTGCAGCATCGAAGGTGTCGCGAATGTCGAGCGAATTGACGTTGACGATACCGATGGCGCCTTCCGCCTCGGGCATCACGGCACCGACATAGGTGCCGCAACGGGCACAAAGCAGGTAGTCGGTGATGCCGAGGCTGAAGCGGTAGCGCGACAGGGCATTTGGTGCGCTGCGGAATTCCACGCTTCCCGTCGGATCGCCCATCGTGCGGGCGCCGTGGCGGCGGCAGAAGCTGCAGCCGCAGCGCCCGACCCGCATCTCCTCCGGCTTCTTTTCCGACGTGTACGCGATGGTGATCGCGCCGCAATGGCAGGACCCGGGATATGTCGTCATGGCGCGATCAGGGTGACCCTGAAGTCGTTGACGTTGGTCCGCGTCGGGCCGGTGACGAGGCTGTCACCCAGCATCTCGAAGAAGCCGTGCCCGTCATTGTCGTCGAGCATGGCCTGCGGATCGCGTCCCTTGGCGCGCGCCCGCGCCAGCGTGTCGGGCGTGAAGACCGCGCCGGCAATGTCCTCGGCGCCGTCGACGCCGTCGGTGTCGGCCGACAGGCCCCAGATGCCCGCTGCACCATCGGCCGCGATGGCCTCGGCCAGCAGGTACTCGACATTGCGGCCGCCACGGCCCTTGCCGCGCACCGTGACGGTGGTCTCGCCGCCTGAGAGGATCGCTACCGGCCTGCCGCCGCGCTTGGCGATCTCGAGAGCCTGGCGGGCATGCGTCGCGCCGAGTTCGCGAGCCTCGCCCTCGAGATTGTCGCCCAGCATGACGACCTCGACGCCGTGTTCTCGGGCAGCCGCGGCGGCGGCTTCTAGCGATCTTTTCGGCGTGGCCACCATGATCGTCTCGACATTGGCGAGGCGCGGATCGCCGGGTTTCGGCGTCTCCTCGATGCGGCCGGCGGCGCCTTCCTTGAGATGAGAGAGCACGGCCGATGGCGGGTCGATCCGGTACTTCGCGAGCACGGCAAGCGCATCGGCGAAGGTCGTCTTGTCGGCGACGGTGGGACCCGAGCCGATGACACCCGGGTCATCGTTCGGCACGTCCGAGATCAGCCACGACAGGACGCGTGCCGGCTGGGCGGCGATGGCGAGACGGCCGCCCTTGATGGCCGAGAGATGCTTACGCACCGTATTCATCTCGACGATGTTGGCGCCCGATTTCAACAGCGCCCGATTGACGTCCTGCTTGTCGTTCAAGGTGAGACCCGGCGCCGGCAGCGCGAGCAGGGCGGAGGCGCCGCCGGAGATCAGGCAGAGCACGAGGTCGTCGGCGCCCAGTCCCTGCACGCGCTCGTAGATGCGGCCGGCGGCCTCGCGGCCCGTGTCATCGGGAACGGGGTGCGCGGCCTCGACGATCTCGATGCGCCTGCAGGTTTCGCCATAGCCGTAGCGCGTCACCACCAGCCCTTCGAGCGGATGCGGCCACTGATCCTCGACGGCGCGCGCCATGGCGGCGCTTGCCTTGCCGGCGCCGATAACGATGGTCCGACCCTTCGGTGGCTGGAGCCTTTCGATGTAGGGCGCAAGGCAGGTGGCAGGGCGGGCGGCGGCGAGCGCGGCGTCGAAGAGGGCGCGCAGCAGGGCGCGGGCGTCGGCATCTTTCATTTGCCCGATCTTCGCACTATAGGGGCGCGATGCAACCGTTGCTCCGGCCGGGCGATCCGCCGCCGTTCTCCGTTTTCAACGAACAGGGTCGGGCGCCGTTGTTGCTGCTGTGCGATCATGCCAGCAAGGCGGTGCCCCGGGCGCTGGGCGATCTTGGCATCCCCGAGAGCGAACTGGCGCGGCACATCGGCTGGGACATCGGCGGGCTCGACGCGGCGATCGAACTGTCGAAGGTGCTCGACGCGCCGCTGGTCTCTTCCGGCTATTCGCGGCTGGTGATCGACTGCAACCGTTGGCCAGGCGGCGAGGGCTCGACGCCGGAGATCAGCGACGAGACGGTCGTGCCGGCCAACAAGGACCTGACCAAAGAACAGATCGATGCCCGGGCCGAGGCCTGCTTCTGGCCCTATCATCGCGAGGTCGACCGGCTGCTCGACGCGATGACCGAAGGCGGCCGCACGGTCTGCCTGCTGGTGATGCACAGCTTCACGCCGGTGATGAAGGGCTTCGTGCGACCCTGGCATGTCGGTGTGCTGTGGAACGACGATCCGCGCCTGCCCGAGCCGCTGCTGGCCGAACTGCGCCGCGATCCGACGCTGGTGGTGGGCGACAACGAACCCTATTCGGCGCGGGCGTCCTACGAATACACGCTGACCGCCCATGCCCGGCCGCGGGCGCTGCCGCATTGTTCGCTGGAGGTTCGCCAGGATCTCATGGGCACGCCGGACGATGCCCGCGCCTGGGGGCGCAGACTGGCCCCGGCGATCTCGGCTTCCATCAAGAAGGCCCTCTCTCAAGCTGAGAAGGCGTCTGGTTAAGCCTGCGGCCCGACCCTATATCCAGAATACAATACCGGCCTGCACCCCAGGAGGCGATCATGGACGACAAGACCCGCACCGAACTGGAAGCCGCCGCCTTCCGGCGTCTGGTATCGCACCTTCAGGAGCGGACCGACGTCCAGAACATCGACCTGATGAACCTGGCGGGCTTCTGCCGGAACTGCCTGTCGCGCTGGTATCGCGAGGAGGCGGGCAAGCAGGGCATCGAGATCGCCGATCCGAAGGCCCGCGAGATCGTCTACGGCATGCCCTACGACGAGTGGAAGGCCAAGCATCAGAAGGATGCATCGGCCGACCAGAAGAAGGCCTTCGACAAGACTCATAAGCACGGCTGAAAGGGGTTCAGCCGGGCCAGGTATCGATCGCTTCGGCGAAGCGGGAGAGCTCCGCGAGCAGTCGCTTCTGGCCGTCGTCGCCAAGCTTCTGGAGGCGGCTGCGCTGCACGTCGAAGACGCGGGGGATGGCCTCGTTGATGACGGCCTCGCCCGAAGCCGTGAGCTGGACCCGAAGCGTCCGGCGATCGCTCGGTTCTGCGAGGCGGGCGATCAGGTTCTGGGCTTCCAGCTTGTTCAATCGGCTCGTCAGTCCCGCGCCGCTGAGAAGAAGCGACTGCACGAGCTGCTTGGGCGTGAGGGAGTAGGGCGTGCCGGCACGCCGCAGGGCGGTCAGCACGTCGAAGGTGCCGCGGTTCAGGCCGAACGGAACCAGCGCTTCCTCGATGAAGGCGGTGCACTGGATCTGGATCCGCGCGATCAGCCCGTAGATCTGCACCGGGCTGGTGTCGATGTCGGGCCGCTCGGCGCGCCACTGCGAGAAGATGGCATCGACCTGGTCGCGCGCGGCCCGGGCGTTGGCTGTCGGTCGTCGGCCCGGCCGCTGCGGCTTCGCCTCCGGCATTTCCGGGGTGCCTTCGATTTCCGGCTTGCCGCTGCCCATCGTTCCTCCGTTGAAGCCCGTCATTGCACGCGCGGGTTCAGGGCGTCCAGTCGACGACCCTTCGCTCGATCCACTCGATGCCATGGAAGAGTGCGATGCTGAGCAGGGTCAACAGGGCGATGGCGGCGAAGGCGAGCGGAGTCTGCGACTGCGACGTCGAGATCAGGATGAGATAGCCCAGCCCTTCCTGCGCCGCGACGAACTCGCCGATGACGGAACCAATGACGGCGAAGGTCACCGCCACCTTGCAGCCGGTGAAGAAGTGCGGCAGCGCCACGGGGATCCGAAGGCGCCGGAAGATCATGTGCTGCGACGCGCCCAGCGAGCGCATGAGATCGAGCATGGTGCGCGGGGCGGCTTCCAGTCCCGCGATCAGGTTGACCAGGATCGGGAAGAAGCAGACCAGGATGACGATCACGATCTTCGGCCATTCCGAGAGGCCGAGCCACAGGATGATCAGCGGGGCCACGGCGACCTTGGGTACCGACTGGAGGCCGAGCAGGATCGGATAGAGAAGCCTGCGGGCGGTCGCGTTCAGGGCGATCAGCACGGCCAGCGGCAGCGACAGCGCGATGGCGAGCACGAAGCCCACCAGCGTCTCGCGCAGGGTCACGAGACTGTTGAGCGCCAGTTCGGGGGCCCATTGCAGCGCCGTCCGTCCGATCTCGGTCGGGGCGGGCAGGATCCAGGCGGGAATCTTGAAGAAGCGGACCGACAGTTCCCAGGCAACGAACAAGGCAAGATAGACGGCAGGGATGGTGGCGCGCCCGGCCAGGCGCGACGCGGAAGAGGCGCTCATCGGTCAGGCCCGGCGGTCGAAGATGATGTCGCGGATGGCCTGCTTGAGCTCCTGGAAGCGCGCCAGCCTCGGTGTATCGGCATTGCGCGGGCGCGGGAGGTCTATCTCGAAGTCGGCGCGGATGCGGCCTGGACGTGGCGACATGACCAGCACGCGGTCGCTCAGCAGGATCGCCTCCTCGATGTCATGCGTGATCAGGAAGGCGGTTCGCCCGAGATCCTGCCAGAGGCCCGACAGTTCGAGCGACAGCTCCTCGCGCGTCAGCGCATCGAGCGCGCCGAACGGCTCGTCGAGCAGCAGAAGGCGCGGATCGGCGAGCAGTGCCCGGCAGAGCGCCGCGCGTTGGCGCATGCCGCCGGACAACATCTGGGGACGGTGGTTCGCGAAAGCCGCGAGGCCCGTCATCTCCAGTAGCCGCAGGGCACGCTCCCGCGCTGCCGCTTTGGGCAGGGAGAGAACGTCGGCCGGGAGCAGCACATTCTCCAGCACCGTGTTCCAGGGAAACAGCACGTGCTCCTGGAAGACGATCCCCACCTCGTGGGAGGGCGCGTCGAGCGGCGTGCCGTAGCGCGCCATCGTGCCGGTGTCGGGCATTTCCAGGCCGGCGACCAGCCGCAGCAGGGTCGACTTGCCACAGCCCGAGGGGCCGACCACGGCGACGAAACTGCCGGTCGGAATGCGCAGGTCGATCGGGCCCAGAGCATGGACCGACGTTCCCGCCGAGCCGGGATAGTGCTTGCTCACGCCCAGCAGATCGATGGCCGCCACCTCCGCCACCGGCGGAGGGGCGGCCGCCAGGCCACCGGCGGTCGAGATCATTCGACGAAGCCCGGAGCGTAGAGCTGCGACGGCTGCACGGGCGACTTCAGGGTGAAGTTCGCCGACATGACCTCGACGGTCCCCGCGATGCTCTTGGCGTCGATGCTGCCCAGCGGCTGACCGGGGACGGTCGCGAGCTCGCCGACGAGCTTGGTCTCGCCCTCGATGATCGCCGGCGCCAGTTCCTTCTGGTACTTGGCCATGATCGCGGCGGCCTCGGCCGGGTTGGCGAAGGCGTCCTTCATGCCCTTGATCGTCGCCTTGACGAAAGCCCGCACGAGTTCGGGCTGCTTGGCGATCGTCTCCTCCGAGGCGATCAGTCCGTTGCCGTAAAAATCGAGGCCCGAATCCTTGTAGGCGATGCGGACCGTTTCCTTGGGCGCGATCGCTGCCGCGATCAGCGGCTCTCCCACCGAGAACTGCCCGATCGCATCGACCCGGCCGTTGGCGAGTAGCGAGGGCAGGGCGGAGCCTTCCGCGACGACCCATTTCACCTTGGCGGCGTCGATGCCGGCTGCCTTGGCGAAGGCTGGGAACAGCAGGCGCACCGAACTCGACGCGGTATCGGCGATCGTCTTGCCTTCGAGGTCCTTCGGGGAAGTGATGCCGGTTCCCTTCACGCCGAAGATGGCCTGCGGCGGCCGGGCGTAGACGATCGAGACCAGCTTCACCGGCACGCCGTCATTGCCGCGTGCCAGGACCAGCGAGCCCGCGTCGGCAAAGCCGATCGTGGCGAGGCCGGCGGCCACCTTCTTGATCGCATCGGCCGACCCCTGTCCGCGCAGGAACGTCACGTCGAGGCCGGCCTCCTTGTAGTAGCCCTTCTCGCGCGCGACGTAGAAATAGGCGTGCCGTCCATTGAAGCCGAAGTCGGTGATGAAGTTCACGTCGGCCGCGCGGGCCGGCGCCGCACTTGCGCCGGCCATGCCGGCGACGAGGCCGATTGCGGCGGCGAGACGTCCAAGCAGTTTCATAGATCACACCCTGGGTTCGAACTGGGATGGCCCCCGGCAGGCTGCGGCGCCGTCGCCGCACTGAGCGTCCCGATGCCTCTTGCATATTTCATTCCATATCGAATGAAAAGCTGGAGATGCGTTTGAATGGGG
>CAIYWM010001025.1 GCA_903929895.1 uncultured Alphaproteobacteria bacterium | reverse complement strand
GGGCGCCGGCGACGTGCGTCAGCTCTTGGGCGAACCCCCAAGAAAGCAGAAGATGGTGCCGGTCTTGTTGGCGCAGATGTGGCTGCGGCCGTCGGGGGCGAGTTCGCTCAGCACGGCCTTCGGCGGCACCGGCACCCAGCGGCCGTCGAGCAGCGCGTACCAGGTGCCGTCGTCCTTCTGATAGGCCCGTGTCGGGCGGCAATCGCCTTCGACGCCGTTGATGGTGCCGGTGCAGCACGAGGCGTTGGAGCCCGGCCGCTTGAGCTTCTCATACCAGTCGTGGTTCTCGGCATGGCCCTGGCCGTGATGTCCGTCCTGCGCCATCGCGGACGGGCTGGCGAAGAACACCGCCAGCGCGACGACGAGGAGGGCACGTGGCATGAAGGCCGCCACCTTTCGCTGTGTCGGCCGAGCCGGCAACGCATTCGATGCGACGTGCCGTCGCTCAGCCTGAAACGTTGCCGGGAGCGTACATCATCCGCAGTCCGGCGACGATGGGGATGAACGCCGGATCGTCGGCCGACAGCATGCCGTGACGCACGAAGAAGTCGATCAGCACCAGATTGCAGTTGTACTTGAACTCGAGCGTGTCGCGCACCGTCTCGAACACGCGCTGCACCGGCCACAGCTCGAACGAATGGACCTCGCCGTCGTTGGCGCGCGGCGTGAAATCCCCGGGCAGCTCGAGATCGAAGCACGTCATCACGTCGGGCTTCAGCTGCTGGCCCGACTGGTTCCAGTAGCCGACGACGCTCACCGCCTTCGCCTGGCGCGCCAGCTCGGGCGGGATCGAGGCCTCCTCGCCGCATTCCTTCACCAGGTTCTCGTGCAGGCCGAGCCCGGCGGGCTGGCCACCGGCCACCGTATTGTCGAGCTGGCCGGGGAAGGTGGGCTTCTCGTAGGAGCGGCGCGGCACCCAGATGTGCAGCCCGTCGGCGCGGCGCACATAGCCCGTCATGTGCGGACCGCCGGCGCGCACGCCGAACCACGGTACCGCCGAGCGTTCCATCTCCATCAGGACGGGCGCGCCTTCCTGCGGGGCCACGGTGTAACTCTCCTCGCGCCACAAGCCATTGAAATGGCCGGCCGCGCGCAAGCCCAGCAGGAACGCGTGGACCTCCGCCGTGCGCTTCTGTGGCGTGTCCAGGCGGGGATCGAGATGCCAGGCGCCGCCGCTTCGCTTGAACAGGCTGGACGCCTGCAGGGTACTCGCGGCGAAGTCACGATGGACGAAGCCCGCCCGGTGTTCGCCCACGAACCACGGCTCGAACTGGGCGAGGTCGGCGTTGTTGCACCGCCGGATGTGATCGAGGAAGGACATGGAGCAGGGAGATAGCATAGGGTGGCGGCGATGACCGAAGAGGAACTTCAGGCGCGGCTCGAAGCCGTCCTGCCCGTCGCCGACCTGCACGATGTGTACGTCGAGGAATGCCAGGACCAGGACGTGCGGCTGCGGTTTTCACCGGCGGCCGGGGCGGAGTGGACCACGGCGGCGCTGCTGTCGCTGGTCGATACCTCGCTGCGTGCGGCTTCAGGGTTGGAGGCGCGCGTGTCGCATCTCAACGTGACGGTGCTACGGCCCGCACAGGCTGCCGACGTGATCGCGCTGTCGCGCGTCATCCGCCGCGACGGCGACCGGGTCCACGCCGAGACCTGGCTGTTCAGCCACGCCGTCATCGAGCCGATCCTGCACGCGACGGCGACGCTGGTTCTGGCTCTTTAAGCTGCTTCCTTCCACGCGTTATCAACCACGGCCACCACGTCACGCATGATCTGCGTGAGGTCGAAGTCCTTGGGCGTGTAGACGCGCGATACGCCGGCGGCGATCAGGGCCTCGGCGTCGGCGGGCGGGATGATGCCGCCGACCACGACCGGCACGTCGCCGATGCCGGCGTCGCGCATTCCCTTCAGCACGTCGCCGACCAGCGAGACGTGGCCGCCCGACAGGATCGACAGACCCACGACGTGCACGCTCTCCTCGAGTGCGGCATTGACGATGCGCTCGGGCGTGAGGCGGATGCCCTCGTAGACGACTTCCATGCCGCAATCGCGGGCACGTACGGCGATCTGCTCGGCGCCGTTGGAATGGCCGTCGAGGCCGGGCTTGCCGACCAGCATCTTGATGCGCCGGCCGAGGCGGCGCGAAACCGCATCCACTTCGCGGCGCGTTGCTTCGAGGCGGCCGTCGGTAACGCCCGCGGCGCGCGCTACGCCCGTGGGCGCGCGGTATTCGCCGAACACGCCGCGCAGCGCGTCGGTCCATTCGCCGGTCGTGACGCCGGCCTTGGCGCATTCGATCGACGCCGGCATGACGTTGCGGTCTTCCTTGGTCGCGGCGACCAGCTCGGCGAGCGCGGCCTTCACCGCCGCACCGTCACGCGTCGCCCGCCAGGCGTTCAGCCGCTCGACCTGGCCACGCTCGACCGATTCGTCGACCGTCATGATCGATTCCTGGCCGCCGCCGGAGAGCGGGGAGGCCGCGCCCTCGGTATAGGCGTTGACGCCCACCACGGTCTGCTCGCCCGATTCAATGGCGGCGAGCCGCTTCAGGTTCGATTCGACGAGACGCTGCTTCATGTAGGCGGCCTCGATGGCCGCCACGGCGCCGCCCATGTCGGCGATGCGGCCCATCTCGGCCAGCGCCTCCTGCTTCAGCGCCTCGACCCGGGCCGCGATCTCCTTGCTGCCGTCGAAGATGTCGCCGTATTCGAGCAGGTCGGTCTCGAAGGCCACGATCTGCTGCAGGCGCAGCGACCATTGCTGATCCCACGGCCGCGGCAGGCCCAGCGCCTCGTTCCACGCGGGCAGCTGCACCGAACGGGCGCGGGCGCTCTTGCTCATCACCACCGCCAGCATCTCGAGCAGGATGCGATAGACGTTGTTCTCCGGCTGCTGCTCGGTGAGGCCGAGCGAATTCACCTGCACGCCGTAGCGGAACAGGCGCTGCTTGGGATCGGCGACGCCGTAGCGGTTCAGCGTGATGTCTTCCCACATCTCCGCGAACGCGCGCATCTTGCACATTTCGGTGACGAAGCGGATGCCGGCATTCACGAAGAAGGAGATGCGGCCCACCACCTTGGGGAAGTCAGCGTCGGGCACCTGGCCGCGCGCCTTCACCGCATCGAGCACGGCGATGGC
>CAIYWM010001024.1 GCA_903929895.1 uncultured Alphaproteobacteria bacterium | reverse complement strand
GGATGGGTGCGAACGACCGGCTGCGGCTGCGAACGCTCGTGGGGTGCGAAGGCGCGCGGCGTGCGCCCCGCGAGGGCCGCCTCGCGCGACCGGCCGCTACCCGGCTGGGCGTGCAGGCCGACCAGGGTATCGACCTTCTCCTTCAGCGCCGGCGGCAGTGACGCGTAGGCCAGGATACCGTTTGCGAACAGAGTCTGGCCGGTGTCGCGCTGCGCGGGCGTCACCGCATAGAACAGCGAGATGTCGGGCGGCGGCCGACGATAGCTCTGGTCGGTGTGCCAGCCCATGCGATGGGGATACTGGGTCGGAATCAGGCCGTCGGAGGCCAACGGCGGCTCGGGTCGCTTGGGCGGCGCCTTGGAGACCGGCGGCATGTTGGACACGAGCAGGATTTCCGGCACGGAGACATGCACTGAATTCAGGTTCGTGAGCGTGTGGCGATAGTCCTCGACCTCCGGACCGAAGACGCGGCTGAGGCGGATGAGCAGGTCGGGATCGGCCGAGATGCCTTTCATGCCCTGGATCAGAAGAAGCCCCTTCGCCTCGGCCAATGCCGCCGGGAGGGCCTTCGGATCGCTCTCGGCCGCAGCCACGATTGTTGCCGCATCGCCGTCGAGTCGCAGCGTTGCGCCAAAGGATGCGCCGGGAAAAGGCGCCTCGCGTGTGAAGTTCATGCCCATCCTCATGCCAGGGTCATGCCAACCTTCAGGAGCGTTGCCCCGCGTAGGGATCGTTGACGCCGTCGAGCGGCCAGATCGGCCGCCGCAGCTTGGTGAACTTGAGCCGCGAGATGTCCGGCGAGCAGATGCCGCCGGAATCGACCAGTACGATCTCGTGGGCGATCGGTGCATAGGCCGCCCGGAAGTGCTGCACGCTCTTCACCACGACCACGCTCTTGGCACGCGGATCGATGCCCTGGCTCAGGAAGACCTGCAGGTCGATGGTCTGGATGCGGTTGGAGATGGTCACCACGTCGATGCCGCCGATGCGCAGCACAGCGGTCGGTCCCATCGAGGTCTCGACGCCGGCATTCATCGGCCCGTCGTTCTTGAATGAACCGTCCGACAGCATCTTCACGATCGCCCTGGCCTTCACCGGCGCGCCCATCGAGGCGTCGGTATGGCCGCCCAGCTCGACGTCGATCTCCGCGCCGACACCGGCCTTGATGGCCTGCTGCACCGTGCCGGGATCGTAGATCGTGCCGAAGGCGACGTTCTCGACCTTGGCGTCGATCAGCGCCTGCAGCACCGGCGTCGTGTCGTTGTAGCCGCCGCCGCCCGGATTGTCGGTGCCGTCGGCCACGACCAGCGGCCCCTCCTTGCCGGCGCCGGCCTTGGCCGCGGCGATGGCCTCGGCCACGGGGCGGAAGTTCGACGTGTTCTCGGTGCGGCGTTTCCAGATCTCGTCGAGGATCGCGGCGGCCGCTTCCTTCGCGCGCCCTTCGGCTCCCGGCTCGTGGCTCACCGCAATCGAGGGGCCAGTATAGGGAATGTCGGCCCAGGTGAAACCGGCCTGGACGCTGACCACGTTGATGCCCGGCTCCTTCTCGAAGGCGTCGGCCTTGGCAAGCAGGTCGCGCATCAGCCCGGGTTGCGTGGTCTTGCCGGAATCGGCGCCCTGCAGCATCGCGGGTTGGACCAGCAGGCACTTTGGCTTTTTCCTGCCCTCCAATGTCTCCTGGACGAGCGCCGCTGCCTGCACCGCGCGCTCGTAGCCGTCGATGTGCGGATAGGTGCGATAGCTCACCAGCGCACTGGCGTGCCGGGCCATCTTCACCGTGGCGTTGGCGTGCAGGTCGAGCGTGGCAACGACGGGAATGTCCGCACCGACGATGCCGCGCAGCGCCTCGAGCAGCGCGCCCTCGGCATCGTCCTCGGTTTCCGTCACGGCCGCGCCGTGCAGCGACAGGCAGATCGCGTCTAGCTTGCCCGCCTTCTTCGCCGCATTCAGGATCAGGTCGCGGATATGCTCCCAAGTCTCCTTCGTGAGCTTGCCGGAGGGCGTGGCATTCGCCGCCGCGGCCCAGACCGGCTCCCATCCGTACTTCTTCACCGAGTCAATATAGCCGCCGACCTCGTTCCGCGTGCCGGTGAAGCGCGGCACCATCTCCTCGCCCTCGATCAGCCAGCGCTTGCGATAATCCTCCAGCGTCGTCTTGAGTTTGCTGAAGGTATTTGTCTCATGCATGAACTGCGCGATCAGGACGCGGTACGCCATCTCTCTACTCCTGGTTCCATTGTCTTCCTCCCCCAATGACGGGGGAGTATTTTGATAGCTACAGCTTGGCCGTCTTGAGCCACTCGGCCTGGCCTTCTTCGCCGTCGACACCCATTGACTCGAGGAAGCGGCAGACCATCATGTAGTAGCCAATGGTCAGGGTGAGTTCGACCAGCGCGCCCGGCGTCAGGAAAGCCTGCACGGCCTTCAGCGTCTTGTCCGATGCCCGGACATTGCGCACCACATCGTCGGTGTAGCGCAGCACGGCCTTTTCGTTGTCGGTGAAGGCCGGCGCCTCGATGGTGGCGTCGCGCAGGGCAGCGATCTTTTCCTCGCTCACGCCGACGTCCCGACCGATGCGCTCGTGCTGGAAAACCTCGTAGGCGGTGCGGCTCAGGCGACCGACGCGGATGATGGCCAGTTCACGCAGCACCGGGTCGAGCTCGCAGCGATAGAGCAGTCCGTTGCCCATGCGCAGGAAGCCCTTCGCGCCCTGTTCGGAGTTCGCCAGCATCCGGTAGATGTTGAGCATGGGGTTGAGCTTGCCGAGCAACTCGGCATGCTTCCCCGTGGCGTTTTCGACTTCGTAGTACGGAATGCGCGGCATTGGATCCCTCTCTTCAGGCTACAAACCTGAAGGGAACCCCTTGCGCGGTCAACGCTGCTTCAGATCAAGCCGCGACTGACCAGCGGATTGAGCCAGCGGCCCCACGGACCCGTCAGCACGATGGGGTTCTCGACCACGATCAAGGCGATACAGGGCTCGCCCGGATCGGCGATCGGCTCGTGCCGCTGGTCGCCCGGCCCGACCGCGAAATCGCCGACGCCGTAATTGCCCGTCTCGTCCGTATAGCCGCCCTGCAGGACGACCGTATATTCGTAGCCGGCATGCTTGTGCTCCGGCAGGCCACGCCCCGACTCCAGGCGCAGCAGCGAAACGCGGTGGAAGTCGCCCGGCAGGTCGAGCCGGATCTCGTCGAACTTGCCCATTACCCGGCGCCAGTCCATGCCGGGCCGCAGATGCGGCACGAGGGGCGCCGGCGCCCAGTCGAACGCTTGATGACGGCGGCCGGGAGCGGCAGGTCGCGGCTCCACCGGGACCTCTTCGAGGCGAGCCAGCGCCCGTTCGAGGACAGCATCGTCGATCGCGCCAACGTCAGCGACCGGCTCGCGCTCGATCAGAGCACCGCCGATGGCGTTCAGCCGGTCGACCGTGCGCTGCGACCGTGGGTCCAGGGCAACGTGCAGGGCCACGGCGAGGGCCGGACCGTCCGGCAGCGCGCCCGCGGCATAGTCCAGCAGAAGTTCATCGGGCGCCGGATGGCGGCTCATGACTCGTCTTTCTCCAGTGCTTCCCGCAGGCGGGCCAACGCCAGGCGGATACGCGACTTCACCGTCCCGAGGGGCAGCTTCAGCTCCTCGGCGATGGCCGTGTGGGTCTTGTCCTCGAAGAACGCCTTCTCGATCACCAACATCTGATCGGCAGACAGCCCCCCGAGTAACTCCTTCAACCGCGTATACGTCTGCCCTGCGAGGACGGATTTGTCGGCATCCTCGTCTTCCGGTGCAAAAACCGTGAGCCAGTCGTCGGTATCGATGGCCGGCCGGTTGTTGCGCCGCAGGTGATCGATCCTCTTGTTGCGGGCGATGGTATAGAGCCACGTGGACGCCGACGCCTTCGTCCGGTCGAAGCTGGCAGCCTTGCGCCAGACCATGATCAGGGCTTCCTGCGCGACTTCCTGGGCCGCCTCCGGATCGGCCCCGCTGCGCATGATGAACGCCTTCACACGGGGTGCGAAATGTTGGAACAGGCGTGAAAAAGCCGCGCGATCCTGGCGGGTCGCGATGGCTTCGATCAGGTCTGCGGCCTCGTCGGCTGAAAGCATCGGGCGGGGACCTTACCCCGGCCGGCCCTGCGCGCCCAAATCCCAGAACAGGCCGGTCATCAGCCTGAGCCCGTCACGGGCCACCGGCGCCAGCAGGTGCTCGTCGGGCGCATGCTGCGAGCAGGCGGCGTAGGAATGCGGCACCCAGACGGTGGGCAGGCCGAGAATGTCGGTGAACACCTCGTTGGGCAGCGATCCGCCCAGGTTGGGCAGCATGTTCGGCTTCTGGCCCGCCGTCTTCTCGATCGAGCCGGAGGCAAACCGCGCCCAGGGATTCTCGGGATCGAGACGCGTCGCATTCATGATCACGTCGCGCGCCTGTTCGATCCCGATCATGCCGAACCCATGCCGGTCGAGATGGCGACGCAGCGCCGGGATGATGTCGTGCGGATCGGTGCCGACCACGAAGCGCAGCTGGCAGTAGGCGACGGCGCTGGGCGGGATCGCGTTGACGGGCCGGTCGGGGTTGCCGGTCTTGAAGGCCAGGACCTCGAAGCTGTTCCAGCCGAACACGCGCTCGACCGGGGTCAGAGACTTCTCGCCCCAGTCCTCATTGATCTCGGGAGCCCCCTCGCCGGCATCGACATGGGCATCGGCCAGGGCCGCGCGCACCGAATTGGTCAGGGTCGTGGGCCGCCATTCCGGCACTTTGATCTGCCCCCGCTCGTCGGTGATCGTGGCCAGGGCATGGGCCATGATGATGCCGGGATTGGCCAGCAGCCCGCCCCAGTTGCCCGAATGGTGGCCGCCCTCGCGCATGGTCAGAGACAGGTTGAAATTCAGCGTGCCGCGCGTGCCGCCGAAGATGGTCGGGCGGCGATGATCGAGCCGCGGCCCGTCTGACGCGATCAGGGCGTCGGCCTTTAGGGCCTGCTTGTTGGCCTTGCAGAAGTCCGCGAGGCCGGGCGAGCCCGTCTCCTCGCCGGTCTCGATCAGGATCGTCGAATTGAAGCCCAGCGAGCCGCGCTCCTGCATGACGGAGGCCAGCGCCGCGATGTTGATCGTGTGCTGGCCTTTGTTGTCGGCCGTGCCGCGGCCATACATCCTGTCGCCCTCGATGACGATCTTCCAGGGCGACAGGCCGGAACGCCACTGCTCCTCCTGGCCGCGGATCACGTCGCCATGGCCGTAGGTCAGCACGGTCGGCTTGGCGGGATCCTCGACCCGGCGGGCGATCAGGAAGGGGCCGTACTCGCTGCGCGGGTTGGGCAGGACAGTGCAGTCGTAGCCCAGCTTCTGCAGGGAATCGGTCATCTCGCCGGAGACGTATTGCTGGAGGGCGGGCATCGAGCCCTGCTCCTGGCTGGTCGTCGGAATGGCCACCCGCCGCTGCAGCTCCTCGAGGAAGCCGCCCTCGTCGAAATATTTCTCTGCGCGGGCGATCGCGCCATCCCGTGTCCCGGTCATGCTTTCCCTTGCCTGTTTTCGCCGGCACGATAGCAAAATACAGGGAGATGAGCATGAGCGCTTCGGGCCGCATCGTTTTCAGCAAGATGGAGGAAGTGGTCTTCGGGCGGCCTGCCGCCGAGGCGGTCGCCGAGCTGGTGGAGCGCCAGGGCGCGAGCCGCGTCTTCCTGATGGTGAGCGGCACGCTGAACCGCCAGACCGACGAGATCGAGAAGCTGCGCCGGGCGCTGGGTAACAAGTGCGTCGGGACCTTCGACAAAATGCCGGCCCACTCGCCGCGCAGCGCCGTGGTCGCCGCCGCCGAGCAGGCCCGCGAGGCCCGCGCCGAGCTGATCGTCACCCTGGGCGGTGGCTCGATCACCGACGCCGCCAAGGCCGTCCAGCTCTGCCTGTCGAACGACGTGCGCACGCCCGAGGACATGGACAGGATCCGCGGCCAGGCGGACGTGACGCCGCCGACCGTGCGCCAGATCTCGATCCCGACCACCCTCTCGGCCGGCGAGTTCTCCGCCATCGCCGGCGTCACCAACGAGGCCACCAAGGTGAAGGAGATGTTCCGCCATCCCCTCACCATCCCGCAGGCCGTCATCCTCGACCCCGAGGTGACGCGCCATACGCCGATGTGGCTGCTGCTCTCGACCGGCATCCGCGCCGTCGATCACTGCGTCGAGGGCGTCTGCTCCCTCGAATCGACGGAGTTCAGCAACGCCTCGTCGCTGCACGGCCTGTCTCTGCTGGCCCGTGGCCTGCCTCGGGTGATGGCCGATCCGTCAGACATGGCCGCCCGCCTCGACTGCCAGACCGGCGCGTGGCTCTCCATGACCGGCATTGCCGCCGGCGTGCCGATGGGCGCGAGCCACGGCATCGGCTACGTGCTGGGCGCCGTGTTCGACGTCCCCCACGGCCACACGTCCTGCATCATGCTGCCGTGGGTGATGCGCTGGAATAAACCCGCCAATGCCGACCGCCAGGCCCTGATCGCCAACGCGATGGGCCATCCCGGCGAGGACGCGGGCGATGTGCTCGACCGCTTCATCCGCGGCCTAGACATGCCGCGGCACCTGTCCGACGTGAAAATCGGCCGCGAGCATTTCGACCGCATCGCCCAGCAGGCGATGGGCACCCCCTGGGTGCCGCGCAACCCGCGCCCGATCCCGACGCCCGCCGAGGTCAAGGAGATCCTGGAACTGGCCGCCTAAGCGCAGAACGCCTGCAGATTCGTGGCTCGCGCGCCGGGAGGGTGCGGCATTGGCTTCGATTGTTTCGAATATTTCGTTTATTTCGGTTGTGTGGCTTTACCTTGCCGTCGGAACGCGTATGCGATCGAGGGTCAGTCCCATTTCCGGTCGAGGAAGCGCTTCACGTCGTCGGTGAACTGCTGCGGCGCCTGCAGCATCGAGAAATGGCTGACTTCCGGCTGCAGCAGCAGCCCCGCCCTGGGGATCGCCCCCGCCATGAACTCGGTGTTCTCGCGCTTGATCGCCTCGTCGTGATCGGCGTCGACGATCCAGGTGTGGACCTTGATGCCGGCGAGATCGGCTGCCGTCCAGTTGGGTTGCGTCGCCCACATCCGGCTGATCTCCTCGACGAATGTCTTGTACTCGCGCGGCGTGGCCGAGAGCGCCTCGTACTCCTTCTCGCCGCGGGCGATGAACGCCATGAACACGGGGCTCTTGTCCACGTCCTTGACGCCGCCGGGATCGGAATTGGCGGCGAAGGCGAAGAGCCGCGACACGCGCTGCGGATGGGTCATGGCCATGCTGAGCCCGATGATGGCGCCATCGCTCCAGCCCACCACCGCGGCCTGCGGCACGCCGAGATAGTCCATCAGCCCGATCACGTCCGAAGCCATCAGCGCATAACCGTAGGGCCGGGCATCGCGCGTGCTGCGCCCGTGACCGCGGCTGTCCATGACGATCACCCGGTGGGTCTTCGCCAGTTCGGGAACCTGGTGGCCCCAGTAGTTCGAGTTGGCGAGCCCGCCATGCAGGAGGATCACCGGCGGCCCGCTGCCGAAGGTGGCGTACCAGATCGAGATGCCGTTGACCGGCGCATGGCCGCTGCTCACGGCCGGCGGCAGCGAGGGCGTGGGCGGTAGCGTCATCCAGCGCGGCACCGGCTGGGCCGCGACGGACGAGGCGACGAAGGCAATCAGGAGGCCGAGGAGAAAGGCGCGCATGACCAAGGATAGCGCCGTCACCCGCACGGACGCCATCCCCGCCCGACTGCGGATCGTCAGATGCGCCCCTTCCGCCTCGCCACCGATTCGGAGAGCAGGCAGAGGATCTCCCACATCATCGTGACGCCGACGAGCGCGGTGTTGCCGCTCATGTCGAAGGGCGGCGAGACCTCGACGACGTCGCCGCCGACCAGGTCGAGGCCACGCAGGCCGCGCAGCATGCGCTGGGCCTCGTGCGGGGTGTAGCCGCCGATCTCGGGCGTGCCGGTGCCGGGCGCGTAAGCCGGATCGAGGCCGTCGACGTCGAAGCTCACATAGGTCGGGCCGGTGCCGACAACGCGGCGCGCCTCGGCGATCACCTTCTCGACGCCGAGGTCGAAATACTCCTCGATGGTGATCACGCGCATGCCCTGGTCGAGCGCCCACTGGTTGTCGTCGGCCTTGTAGAGCGAGCCGCGGATGCCGATCTGGACCACGCGCTTCGGGTCGAGCAGCCCCTCCTCCACGGCGCGGCGGAACGGCGTGCCGTGCGTGTACTTGAAACCGCCGAAATAGGTGTCCCAGGTGTCGCTGTGGGCGTCGAAATGGACCATGCCGAGCGGCGGCAGGCCTTTGCGGATGCCGCGCATGATCGGCAGCGTGATCAGATGGTCGCCGCCGGCCGACAAGGGCACCACGCCGGCGGCAAGGAGCCTGGCATAGTGCTTTTCGATCCGGTCGAGTGAGTCGTCGAGGCTGGCGGGATTGACCGGCGCGTCGCCGAGATCGCCGCACCGGGCCAGCTCGTAGGGCGCGATGCCCGTCACGTGATGGATGCGCCGCATCATCGTCGAGAGGTCGCGCATCTGGCGCGGACCATGCCGCGCGCCGGGACGGTTGGTCGTGCCGCCGTCCCACGGCACGCCCACCATGCCGATCTCGACCTCCGCCGGGTCACGGAACAGCGGCAGGCGCATGAAGGTGGCGACGTCGCCGAAGCGCGGCACCACGGTGCCGGCGACCGGCTGGGGGAAGTCCTGGCTTCTGGTCATTCCCCCACTGTAAGCGGTTACGACGGCTGCAAAAGGGCCTTTCGTGCCGAAACGAATTCTTCGACGGCCGCCACGAAACGGTCGCCTTCGGCCTCGCCGATCATGATGTTCAGCGCCACGAAGCCACGGCGGGCGATCCAGATGCCGGCTGCTACCATGTCGAAATAGAACAGTTCCTTGGCGTCCTGGTTGCTCGACGCGAGGTCGGCCGCGCTCTTGATCGGCCGCGTCGTGGCATGCGCCGTCATCATCGAGCCGATGCCGGAGAACTGAAACTCGACACCCGCTGATCGGCAGATCGCGTTCAACCGCTCGCGGATCCTGTCGCCGCGATCGTTCAGCTCCTTGGCCGCCTCTGGCGTATAGACCTCGCCATAGCCCGCGACGCCCGCGGCCATGGTGAGCACATTGTTGTTGAACGTGCCGGCATGCGGCAGCGAATCGGGCTTGGTCGGATCGAACAGCTCCATGATGTCGCGCCGGCCGCCGAAGGCACCGAACGACATGCCGCCGCCGATATACTTGCCGAGCGTCGTCATGTCGGGAATCACGCCAGTCTTCTCCTGCAGGCCGCCGGGCGACAGCCGCGAGGTCATGACCTCGTCGAAGATCATGGTGATGCCGCGCGCCTTGGTCTCGCTGCGGACCATCTGCAGGAAGTCGAGATTGCCGGGCAGACAGCCGCCGCTACCCTGCATCGGCTCGAGCAGAACGGCGAACAGCTCCTCGCCATGCTTGGCGAGCAGCGCTCGGGTGCCTTCGACGTCGTTGTACGGCGCCACGACATATTCGTAGGGCATGTTGACTGGCGAACCGCCGCTCACGAAGTAAAGCACGCCTCCGTGATACCCGCCGTGGAAGACCATGACCTTGGTGGCCTTGGTCCGGCCCTTGCGCTGGGCAAAGACGCGCGCGCCCGCGAGGGCCATAACATTGCCCTCGGTGCCGGAGTTGGTGAAGCGCACCAGGTCGATCGACGGAATGCGGTCGACCACGAGCTTGGCGAGCTTGCCTTCGCTCTCGTTGCGGCCAGCGAAGTTCCAGCCATGGTCGAGCGCCTTGTCGATCGCCTTGCGGATCACCGGATGGGAGTGGCCGTAGATGCCGGCGGTATATTCGCCCAGCACGTCGATATATTCGTGGCCGTCGGCATCCCACAGGCGGCAGCCCTCGCCGCGCACGACGGTCAGGGGAAACGGCGAATTGTGCAGGGTGGTGCGGGTGTTGCCGCCGGGCATCGCCACGCAGGCATCCTGATGGCGGGCAAAGCTCTTGGGATTGCGGTCGACATAGGCCTGCTTGGCCTCCGTAAGGGCCGATTGCAGATCCGAATTCACCAGCGCTTGATCGGGCACGTCACTCTCCTCGCGTGAGGCCCCGAGTATCACACGACGTTGAGTTCCCGGATAGGCCGACCGGCGGAGAGGCGGTCATAACCAAAAGGACTGAGGTCGAGGGTGCGATAGCTCCCGTGCACGATCAGCTCGGCGACGGCGCGGCCCACGGCCGGCGACTGCTGGATGCCGTGGCCGGAGAAGCCCGTGGCGAAGATCAGGTTCTCGCTCTTCGGATGCCGGCCGACGATGCCGTTCTGGTCGAACGTGTTGTACTCGTAGTAGCCCGCCCAGCTGTTCACGACCTTGGCCGCCTCGAAGGCCGGCACGCGGGCTGCCAGCGTCGGCCAGACGATGTCGTCCCATTCCTGGTGCTGCACCTCGAGCGCCGCGCCGGGCGGGTCGTTGCCCTCTGCCGGCGTGGTGCCGGCGATGTAGAAGCGGCCCTCCGGCCGGAACCAGGTGCCCGACGGATCGATGGTGAGCGGCGTCAGGCCCGGCGCCTCGCGGACGTCGAAGACGAACACCGAGCGCCGCCGTGGCTCGACCGGCAGCGCAATGCCGGACCGTCCCGCCACCTCGCCGGACCAGGGTCCGGCCGCCAACACGACGGTACGAGCTTCCAGCCGCCCGCCTTCCTTCAGATCGACGCCGCCGGCATCGAACGAGACGACCTCGTCGACAATGTAGGTCGCGCCGAGATCCCGCGCAGTGCGCCGGAACCCCTGCATCAGCGAAGGCCCGTCGAACCAGCCTTCGTTGGCCGTACCGTGCGAGGCGAGCGCCAGCCCCTCCTCCGAGATCCAGGGAAAGCGCGCCTTCAAGGCCACAGGATCGAGCAGTTCGACCGCGCATCCCTCGCCCTTCTGCACGGCATGGTTCGCCCGCAACACGGCCTCCCCGGCCGGGCTCGCGAGGAACAGATAGCCCGGCTCCCTCAGCCCGAGATCGACGCCCAGCAACTCGCGGGCACGTCGCAGGAAGCCAATCCCGAAGCGCGACAGGTGGATGTTGAGCGGCGTCGAGAATTGCTGTCGGATCGAGCTCGCCGAAAGCGCCGATGAGGCGCGCGTATAGGCCGGATCGCGCTCCACCACCGTCACGGTGCCCGCGAAGGACGGATCGGACTTCAGATGATAGGCAACGGAAGACCCCATCGCCCCGCCCCCGATCACCACGACATCGGACTTCATCTTTCGCCCGGCACCCGCACCCAGCCTTCCATCAACCGACGGGCGGAGCGGCTCATCATGACTTTGCTCACGGTCCACTGACCGCCCTCCTCGCGGGCTTCGGCGCCGACGTTGAGGCTGCCCGAGGGATGGCCGAAGCGGACGCGGCCGTCGGCGCCGGCGGGCGCGACGCGGCTCACGACCGTGCCGGGGATCGCGGCGGCGGCAGCGATGGCGACCGCACCGGTGCCGGTCATGGCGTGGTGCAGGACGCCCATCGAGAAGATGCGGGCCAGCAGGTCGATGTCGACGGCCTCGATCTTCTTGCCGTCGGAGGCGGTGTAGGCGGCGGGCTTCGCGACAAAGGCGAGCTTGGGCGTGTGCGGGCGCTTTTCCGTCGCCACCTGTGGCGTCGCGACGAGGCCCATCGCGACGGCGCCGAGCGCGCGCACCGCCTCGGCCCGCTTCAGCAAGTCCTTGTCGCCGTTGACGTCGCCCTGCAGCTCCGTGCCCTGGAGGCCAAGGCTCGCGGCATCGACGAAGATCGTCGGATTGCCAGCATTGATCAGCGTCGCCTCAAGCTTGCCGACTCCGGGCACGTCCAGCAGGTCGATGCGGTTGCCGGTCGGGAACATGGCGCCACCCCCCGCACCGTCGCCGCCCTCCTCGTCGGCGGCCGGATCGAGGAACTCGACCTTCACCTCGGCGGCCGGAAAGGCCACGCCATCGAGCTCGAAGTCGCCCAACTCCTGGACCTCGCCACCCTGCATGGGGACGTGGTTCACGATCACCTTCTCGATATTGGCCTGCCAGATCCGCACCGTTGCGATGCCGTCGGCCGGCCCCTCGACCAGGCCCATGCCCAGGGCACAGGCCCCGACGGCGGCGCTGAGGTTGCCGCAATTGCCCGACCAGTCGATGACCGGCGCGTCGATCGCGACCTGACCGAACCGATAATCGACGTCGCACCCCTCGCGCTCCGACTTCGACAGGATCACCACCTTGCTGGTGCTCGAGGTCGCCCCGCCCATCCCGTCGGTATGCTTACCGTAGCGATCCGGGCTGCCGATCACGCGCAGCAGCAGCCGGTCGCGCGCCGCGGGATCGGACGGCAGATCGTGCGCCAGGAAGAACACGCCTTTGCTGGTGCCGCCGCGCATGTAGACGGCTGGAATACGAAGCTGCTTCATGGCGCGATGTTCGCGCGAAATCAGCGTCGCCGCCACACCTGCAGGCGGGCGAACAGGAAGCGGTCGGCGATCAGGTGGGCGGCCTTCACCGCGGCCGAGGTGAGCACGATCACGACGCAGAGCGCGGCGGCCGCCGCGGTCGTGCCCGCCTCCTCGATGTTCACCGCCGCCACCGAGGCGAGCTTGGTGTCGGGGGCGTAGAGGAAGATGACCGAGGACACGGTCGTCATGGCATTCACGAACAGGTAGATCGCGATGTCGAGGATTGCCGGCAGGCAGATCGGCGCCGTCACGCGCGCGAACGTCTTCCAGACCGGCACCTTGAGCGAGGCCGACACCGCCTCGAACTCCGGGTCGATCTGCTTCAGCGCCGTCGTCGCCGTGAGATGGCCCACCGTGTAGAAGTGCGCCACCGTGTTGAGCACCAGGATGCCCATGGTGGCATAGAGGAAGTTCAGCGGGTTGTTGGGCGCGTTGAAGAAGAAGATGTAGCCCAGTCCCAGCACGAGGCCTGGCACCGCCATCGGCAGGAAGGCGAGCAACTGGACGACGCCGCGCATCATGCCGAAGCCGCGCGTCTTCTCGTTCAGCCAGGCGCCGGTGAACATCAGCACCGTGCCGAAGACCGCCGCCCCCAGCGCCATCCGCACCGAGTTCCAGTAGGAATCCCAGCCGTTGGAATCGAACTTGGCGAAGTCGTAATTGTCGAGCGTCAGGCTGAGATTGTAGGGCCAGTACTTGATCAGCGAGCCCCAGATCGCCATGCCGAGGATGGCGAGGATGGCGGCCGACACCAAGAGACAAAACAGGGTGAAGAAGAGGTCGCGCGCGAACTTCGGCCGCGGCACCAGCGGCACGGCCCGCGCGGTCAGCAGTGCCACCTGCTTCCTCTGCACCAGCCGGTCGACCAGGAAGGCCAGTGCGGCCGGCGCCAGCAGCACCATGCCGACGACGGCACCCATGGAGAAATCCTGCTGGCCGATCACCTTCTTGTAGACGTCGGTGGCCAGCACATTGAAGTTGCCGCCGATCACCTTGGCGATGCCGAAGTCGGTCATCACCAGCGTGAACACGACGAGCGCGGCGCTGATCAGCCCGTACTTGGCGCCCGGCAAGGTGACCGTGAAGAACACGCGGCGCTTGGAGGTGCCCAGAACGTCCGCCGCCTCGTAGAGGCGCGCGTCGGCGGTGGCGAGCGCGGTCGTCAGGATCAGCGTGGCATGCGGGAAGCAGTAGAAGACCTGCGCGATCACGATGCCGTCGATGCCGTAGATCGAGCCGCCCCCCAGCAGCGCCTTGAGGAAGCCCTGCGTGCCGAACAGGTAGATCAGCGCCAGGCCTGGCAGGAGCGATGGCGCAAAGATCGGGATCAGCGAGATGCCCTGGAACAGCCAGCGCATCGGCAGCACCGTGCGCGTCAACGCATAGGCATAGAGGAATGCCAGCGGTACGACGATCACGGTGGTGATCGAGGCGACCTGGAAACTGTTCAGCGCCGACTGGAAGAGTGCCGGCGTCGAAAAGTACGAGATGTAGTTGGCCAGGCCAATGAACTTGCCGTCGCGATCCTCGAAGCCTTTGGCCAGCAGCGCCCACAGCGGCAGACCCACCATGAGCAGCAATACGCCCGCCAGCACGAGCACGCCTGCCCGCATCATCAGGTCGTCGCGCGACAGGCCGACCTTCAGGCTAGGGACGGCGAGGCTCACGAATGAACCATCAGGCGAAGACCCTCAGCCGATCGGGCGGCAGGGCGATGTCGAGCTTCGTGCCGATGTCGACGCCGAGGTCGCGGATCAGGTTGCTGGAGAAGTCGGCCGTCACGGCGACCTCGGACGAAGCCCGCGCCTTCAGGGTCGCGCGGCAGAAGGCACCGACGAAATCCAGTTCCGCCACCTCGACCGGCACGCGATTGGCGATATCGGCCGGCAGGTCGCGAACGCGCACGTCCTCGGGCCGGATGCAGAGGCTCACCTTCTGGCCGGGTGCGAGGCCGTCCTGGACCGGACAGGCGAAATCGACGCCGGCCACGCGCACCTTGTCCGGTGCCATCAGCGTCCCGGCGAGGAAATTCATGGAGCCGACGAAGTCGGCCACGAAGGCGGTCGCCGGACGGCGGTAGATTTCCTGCGGCGTGCCGACCTGCTCGATGGCGCCCTGGTTCATGACCACGATGCGATCGGCCATGGTCAGCGCCTCTTCCTGGTCGTGCGTCACCATGATGGTGGT
>CAIYWM010001023.1 GCA_903929895.1 uncultured Alphaproteobacteria bacterium | reverse complement strand
GGAGCGCGGCGCCCGCGAGGGCGGCCCTTCGTGTCAGGCGAGTCATGATGGTCTTTTCCTTCCCTACCCCGGCGACAGGCTATCCGAGCAAAGAGTGGGCCGCACAAACAAAATCGGCCGGCTTTGGGGCCGGCCGATTCTGCAGTTCAAAAGATCGATGGACCGATCAGGTCTGCTGGATGGCCGAGAGGATCCAGTTGCCGCCGCGGCCGCGCAGGAAGGTCCAGACTTCGGTCGCCTCGCTGCGGACCTGCTCGTTGCCCTCGACGATGCGGCCGTCGGAGAGGTTGCGCATCACGTCGATCATGCTGAAGCGCATGGCGACGGTGGCGTAGTCGACGGAAGCCTCGCTCCAGGCCTCGGACAGGTCGCCCTGCTCGAGCTTGACCGACTCGATCTTGTTCTCGACGCCGCTGCTCGCATTGGCCGACAGCTCCTGGGTGAAGTAGCCCAGCATCTCCGGCGTCACCAGGCTGCGCAGCTTGGCGAGGTCGCCGGCGCTGTAGGCCGCCTGGACGTTCACGAGCAGCGCCTCGAAGGCGTTGTAGTCGGCCTCACCGATGGCCAGCTGCTCCGTCGCGGAAGCGGCCGACGCGGCACCGGCGCCAGCGCCACCACCCAGCATGCCGCCCATCAGGCCGGTACGGGCCATCGAGTCGGGGCCCGCCGGAGCCGGCGACAGCGGATTGCCGCCCATGGCGCCACCCGGGCCGCCGGCACCAGCGCCGGCGAAGGCCGCCTGCGGGGCGCCGTTGCGCGACTTCCACCAGCGAACGGCGAAGTAGACGATGCCGGCGATCAGGCCGAGCTGGAGCAGGAAGCCCAGCATGCCGGCCATGCTGCCGAGGCCGGCGCCGAAGCCGCCGCCCATCAGCATGCCGATCAGGCCGGCACCCAGCATGCCGCCCATCAGGCCGGTCAGGAACGGGTTGCGCTGCATGAAGCCGGGCTTGGCGCCGGCGGCGGCCGCACCGGCCGGATTGGCCGACGGGCTCTGCTGCTGCGGCGTGGCGCTGCGCTCGACCGGCTTGGAGGTCGGGGCGGTCTGGGTCGGGGCCGGCGCCTGGCCGGACTTGCTGCCGCGGCTGCCCGAACCGCTGCCACCGCCCGCCCGCGCGTCGGCGGGCGACGGGGCCAGCGACGGCACCGCAATGATCAGAGCCGCGAGGATCGCGAGCCAACGAAACTTGGTCATCTGGACATCCCTGTAGCACCGGGTTCATCCCGGCCTGTTTTGCACATCATATGTTAGGGCACTTCGCCTGCAGTTCAAGGGCAACCGGCTGGCCGCGCGCACCGAAACCGAGCGTGGCCAGGAGGCCGACTGCGTCGATATGCTGAAAAAGGCCCGGGAACTCCTCCAGCGCGCGGAAAAGCGAGGCGATCCAGCTCACATCCTCGAGGTCCATGGGCCCCAGCAGGAAGAACAGGCTGACCGAGGCGATCAATACGGTCACGGCGATGGCGGCGCGCCGGGCGACCGGCGCCGGGCGTACCGGCTGGACCCGATAGAGCGTACGGCCTCCGCGCAGTTCGACCCTCTGTGCGATGCGCGGGCGCCGCCGCCGCTCGGGCTCGCGCGGCAGCATCACCTGGCGCACCGAAATCGCATCCGGCGATGCCTTCTTCAGCCGCTCGTCCGCGTCCGTCTTCGGCGCCGCCGACAGCGCCGCCAGCGGCTCGCGCGCCTGTTCCTCGCCCCTCCAGGCCTCCGGCAGCACGCGCAGCAGCCGGACCAGGGTGAAGGCGAGCCAGACGGTCGCGAGCGGCAGGCCGATGCGG
>CAIYWM010001022.1 GCA_903929895.1 uncultured Alphaproteobacteria bacterium | reverse complement strand
GTCAGGGAGCGCGAGGCCGAATGGCGATCGCAGCAGGGCCGCGCCACCGGTACCGCGCTCGACGTCACAGACAATGCCGCGCTGAAGGCGTGGATCGACGGTTTCGCGGCCGACGGCGGCATCGACCATTTCGTCGCCAACGTGAGCGCACTCGGCACCGACAACACGGTCGAGGGCTGGCGCAAGGCCATCGAGATCGACCTGGTCGCCACGGTCAACGCGGTGCTGGCCGTCCGTCCGCATCTCGAAGCGCGCGGCCAGGGTGCCACGCTCACCATCATCGGCACGACCTCGCTGGTCGAAGTCGCGGGCCCGACCCAGCCCTACCGTTCGGTGAAGGCAGCGCTCGTGCCGATGGTCAAGTCGATGGCGATCGAGCTGGCCCCCAAGGGCGTGCGCGCCAACATGGTCTCGCCCGGTACGATCCTCGAGGACGGCAACACCTGGGGCCGCCAGCGCGACGCCGGCACCGAACGCTACAAGCGCTCGCTGGCGCGCAATCCGACAGGCCGCATGGGCACGCCCCAGGAAGTGGCCAGCGCCGTCGTCTTTCTCGCCGGCGCGCCCGCCTCCTTCATCACCGGCATCAACATGGTGGTCGACGGCGCCATTACCTCGCGGGTGCAGTACTGACGCCAACCCGTACGCCGTGGCCGCTGGTCGCCCTGCTGGTCGCGGCCGGCATGGTCGCGGCCTTCCAGGTCGGCAAGGCGCCGCCCGCCCTTCCGTCGATCCGCGAGGATCTCGGCGCAACGCTGGAACAGGCGGGCTGGCTGCTGTCGGTCATCAACCTGATGACGGCGTTGGGTGGCATGGCGATCGCGCTGACGGCGGATCGCGTCGGCCATCGGCGGCTGGCGATCTTCGGCACGCTGCTGGCCGGCGCGGCCAGCTTCTCCGGCGCCTTCGCGCCGAACGTCGAATCGTTGCTGGCCGGCCGTATCCTCGAGGGGCTCGGTTTCATCACCGTCGTCGTGGCCGTGCCGAGCCTGCTGCTGCGAATCACGCGCCCCGGTGACCAGCGCCTCGCCATGGCGATCTGGAGCACCTACATGCCAGCCGGCTCCGGCATCATGATGGTGATCGCGGCGATCGTGCTGCCCGGTACCTCCTGGCGGACCGTCTGGCTGGTCGCGGCCGGGGCGGCAGCCCTGATGGCTCTCGCGCTCTTTCTGCGCGCCGTGCCGCGGCGCGAGCTCGACCCCTTGCCGGTCGCGCGCCGCCCGGTCCTCGCGGAAATGAAGGAAGTCGCCACAAGCGGCGGACCTCTGGCGATCGCGCTCTGCTTCGGCGCCTATGCCTGCTGCTGGTTCGCCATCATCGGCTTCCTGCCGACGCTCCTGATCGAACGGCTGGGCTATTCCACCTCGACGGCCGCCATCGTGACGGCCGCGGTCGCCATCCTGAACGTGACGGGCAATCTCGGGGCCGGCTGGCTGCTGCACAGCGGGGTGCCGCGGGTCATGGTGATCGTGGGCGCGACCCTGTCGATGAGCCTGTGCGCCGCCGGCATCTTCGTGAACGGCGTGCCGGACCTCGCGCGGCTGGTGCTCGCCGGTCTCTATTCGGCGGTGATCGGCGTCGTGCCGGGCGCGCTGTTTACCGCCATTCCGATCCATGCGCCGCGACGGGAACTGGCCGGCGCCTCGACCGGCCTGCTGATGCAGGGCTCGAACATCGGCGGGCTTCTCGGCCCCCCGATCACCGGCGCCCTCGTGGCCTGGGGTGGCTGGCCGAGCGCCGCCTGGCTGACCACGGTCGCTCTGGCCGTGGCGGCCGGCGCCAGCCTCTTCCTGCACTGGCTGGAACGGCATAAAGTCGTCCCATGATCTACGTCGACATCGTCTCCGATACGATCTGTCCTTGGTGCTACATCGGCAAGCGCCGCTTCGAACGCGCCCTCGAGCAGAGCGGCCGCACCGACGTCGCCGTTGCGTGGCGCCCGTTCCAACTCAATCCCGACATGCCCGCCGAGGGCATGACGCGCGACGACTATGTCCGTGCCAAGTTCGGCGGCGGCGACCGGCCGCGCCAGATCTACCAGGCGATCGCCGAGAGCGGCCGCGAGGCCGGCATCGACTTCCAGTTCTCGCGCATCAAGCGCACGCCCAACACCGTACTGTCGCACCGTCTCGTGCACTGGAGCGCCCGGAGCGAGCGTCAGGACGAGGTCGTAGCCGAATTGTTCAAGGCCTATTTCGAGGAGGGCCTGGACATCGGCGACCTCGACACACTGGTCGAATGCGCCGTCCGCGCCGGCATCGAGGAAGAACCTGCCCGTCACTTCCTTATGGGGGACGAGGGCCGCCAGGAGGTCGTCGCCTCCGATGTCTATGCCCGCCGCCTCGGCATCAACGGCGTGCCCTGCTTCATCGTGAACCGCAAATACGCCGTCTCCGGTGCCCAACCGCCCCCCGCCTTCGTCGAGGTCTTCAACCTCGCCGAACGCGACGCCGCCACCAGCGCGGCGCCGTCGACCGCCTGACATGAAGGGCTTGCAACAGGCCCTTGGTCATCCCGAGCGTAGCGAGGGACCCTTCCACGCAGCCGTTATAGGTCCCTCGGTACACTTGAGATGACAAGGTGTGTGTGGTACTCATACATGATGATATGTCAATCATCATATGATATGATTAACGACATATTATGTCCATCAGCGCCACCCGAAAGGCTGCCATAAGAGCCGAGATCGTCGAGCATGCCGCGCGGTTGTTCCGGCTGCGCGGCCATGCCGGCACCAACATCGACGACATCATGCTGGCGGCCGGGCTGACGCGCGGCGCCTTCTATGCGCATTTTGCCTCGAAGGACGCTCTGTTCGCTGAGATCGTCCGGATGGGGCACGGGCTGTTGCCCCGGTTGCGCGCTGCCGACAAGCCCGGCGCCGTGCTGGATGAGTATCTGGACAGAGAGACGCTCAGTGCGACGGCACAGAGCTGCGCCCTCGCCTCACTCTCCGGCGACGTGGCGCGCGCGCCGCTCGCGGCACGGCTTGCCTATGCCAACGTGCTCCACGGCGTGATCGCCGAACTGGCGCGCGGCAAAAAGCGCTCGCTCGACGCCGATGCGACCGCCGTCGCGATCCTGGCGGTCGGCGCCGTCACGTTGGCCCGCGCCTCGGGCGACCTGCGGCTCAGCGACTGGCTGCTGCGCTGCGCCCGACGTGCGGCAAAGACACTTATGAAGCCGAAGCCGAAGAAGCCCGCGCCTAAGCGGCGAGCTTCGCCAGCGAAGAAACGATCGACGTCACGCCCGAAAG
>CAIYWM010001021.1 GCA_903929895.1 uncultured Alphaproteobacteria bacterium | reverse complement strand
CGTCAGGTCGTTCATGGTGACGGGCTGGCTGCAGCGATAGGCGATGTAGGTGTTGAAATGGTCATGAAGGTGACTGCCGACGCCCGGCATGTCGCGCACGACCTCGATGCCGTGCTGCTTCAGGTGTTCGGCCGGCCCGAGCCCCGACAGCATGAGGAGCTGCGGCGAACCATAGACGCCCCCCGAGACGATGACCTCGCGGTTTGCGCGGGCACGCACGAGGCCGCCCGGCGTGCGGTACTCGACGCCGGTGGCGCGGCCGTTCTCGATCAGCACCCGGGTTGCATGCGCGGAAGTGGCGACCGTCAGGTTGCGGCGACCTTTGGCGGGACCGAGATAGGCGCGGGCGGAGGACCAGCGGCGAGCCCGGTTGATGGTGGTCTGGTAGAAGCCGACGCCGTCCTGCGTGGCGCCGTTGAAGTCGGGATTGGCCGGGATGCCGGCCTGCACGGCCGCATCATGCATCGCGCGTGCCAGCGTCGGCTGCCAACGATGGTCCTGCACCTTGAGCGGCCCGCCGGTACCGTGAAACTCGTCGGCGCCGCGCTCCTGGTCCACGGCGCGCTTGAAGTAGGGCAGCACGGACGCATAGTCCCAACCCTCGCAGCCACGCTGGCGCCATTCGTCGTAGTCGGCAGCATTGCCGCGCATATAGACCATGCCGTTGATCGAGCTGGTGCCGCCCAGCACCTTTCCGCGCGGCTGGTACATGATGCGGTTGTTGAGCTCGGCCTCGGGCTCGCTGTCGAACATCCAGTTGACCTTCGGATTATTGAAGGTCTTGTGATAGCCGAGCGGCACGTGGATCCACGGATAGGTGTCGCGCGGGCCGGCTTCGAGCAGAAGAACCGAAAAGCGGCCGTCCTCGCTCAGGCGGCCCGCGACGGCGCAGCCGGCCGACCCTGCGCCGGTCACGATGAAATCGTACGAAGCTTCGCCCTGCACGCTGTTTCCCCCGTTTGTTTTCGGAAGCGTAGCGCGGCTCTGTCAGCCGAGATAGGCCTTCACCAGCCGCTCGTCGGTGAGGAAGGACTGCCACTCACCGGGGCCGATTTCGTGGACGATGCTGCCGACCGACATGACATAGGCGCGGTCGGTGATCTCCGAGGCGATGCCGACATTCTGCTCGATCAGCAGCAGGCCCATGCCGCGCTCACGCAGCGCCTTGATGACCAGCAGGATGTCCTTCACGACCTTGGGCGCGAGGCCGGTCGAGGGCTCGTCCATGATCAGCAGGTCGGGCTGCAGCAGCAGCGCGCGGGCGATCGCCACCATCTGCTGCTGGCCGCCGCTCAGCAGCTCGACCGGTGAGGCCATGCGCTCCTTCACCACGGGGAACAGGTCGGTCACCTCGTCCCAGGAGAAGCGCAGGTCGGCGCCGCGCACCTTGCGGCCGACCGTCTCGGCCAGGATCAGGTTCTCGCGCACCGACAGTTCTCCGAACAGTCGGCGGTTTTCCAGCACCACGGCCAGCCCGTGCCTGGCCAGGTCATGCGCCGGCGTGGCAGTGATGTCGGTGCCGTTCTTTACGATCCGGCCGCTTCGGGACCGCAGCAGGCCGCAGACGGTACGGACGAGGGTGGTCTTGCCGGCGCCGTTGGCGCCGACCAGGGCCACGGCCTCGCCGTCGCCGACGGTGAGCGAGACGTCGCGCAGGACGGAGAGGGCGCCATAGCCGGCGGAGACGGAGGTCACTTCCAGCACGGTTCAGACCCCGAGATAGACTTCGCGGACCCGCGGGTCGCGCTGGATGGCGGCCATGTCGCCGCTGGCGATGATCTCACCGAAATAGAGCGTGTGCACGGTGCGGGCGACGGTCATCAGGCCCATGTCGTGCGACACCAGCAGGATGGTGATGCCTTCCTCGTTCAGCCGCACGATCCAGTCGCGAAGACCGTCGATCTCCTGGACGTTGAGGCCGGAGGAGGGCTCGTCGAGCAGCAGCAGATGCGGCTCGCCGGCCACGGCGCGGGCGATCTCGAGGATGCGGCGCTGGCCCGCGGTGAGGCGGGCGGCTGGCAGGTCACGCAAGGCCGTCAGTTGGAAGCGCTCGCAGGCGGCCTCCGCACGATCGCGGATCTCGCGCATCTGGCCGCGCGCGGCCGGGGTGCGCAGCAGGTCCTGCAGCATGGTGGTGCGCGTCAGCTTGGTGCAGCCGACCATGACGTTCTCCAGCACCGTCATCTGCTCGAAGACCTGTGGCGTCTGGAAGGTGCGCACGAGCCCCTGCAGGCCGCGCTGCTGGATCGTGTCGCGCCCCAGCACGGCGCCGCGATAGGTGACGGTGCCGGCGAGCGGGCGGATATAGCCGGTCACGATGTTGAACAAGGTGGTCTTGCCCGAGCCGTTGGGTCCGATCAGGCCGATGATGCCGCCTTCTGGCACGTCGAAGGTGACGGAACGCAGCACGGAAAGTCCGCCGAACGAATGGCCGACTTCCCGGAGAGCGAGGAGGGGCTCAGCCATGGCCGCCGCTCCGCTTGGCCAGCCGTGCCCGCAGCTTGCCGAATGCGCCGACCAGCCCCTCCGGCATCAGCACGACGACGGCGACCAGCGCCAGGCCGAACAGGATCTGGTGGATGTCGCCCAGCTTGCTCAGCAGCTCGGGCAGGAAGGTCACGAACAGCGCTCCCACGACGATGCCGGGGATCGAGGTCGCGCCGCCGATCACCGGGATCAGCAGGAAGCTGATCGAGCGGTCGACGGTGAAGCTCTGCGTGCTGACGAACGAGGCATGATGGGCGAACAGGCTGCCGGCCAGGCTGCCGAACAGGGCACAGACGACGAACACCTTGGTGCGCAGCGCCTGGAGATCGATCGACAGCGCGGCCGCCGCGGTGCTGGAGTCCCGCATGGCGCGCAGCATCAGGCCGGTGCGGCTGTCGACCAGGTTGCGCGCCACGGCCATGCAGGCGAAGGCCACGATCCAGACGAAGAAGTAGTAGCGCGAGGGCCGGTCGAGCATGAAGCCGAACAGGTCGAGCTTGGGGATGCCACCGATGCCCAGTGTGCCGCCGGTCAGCCAATCCCACTCGAAGAACAGGGCACTGGCGATGGCGCTGAGGGCCAGCGTGCCGAGCGCCAGGAAGTAGCCGGTGAGGCGCAGGATCGGCCGGCCGATCACATAGGCCAGGGCCATGCTGATCGCCGCGCCGAAGAGGAAGCCCACGATGCTGGGCAGGCCCATCATCACAGTGCAATAGGCGCTGGCATAGGCGCCGAGACCATAGAAGGTCGCCTGCGCCAGGTTGACGATGCCGCAGTGTCCGAGCAGCAAGCCGATGCCGAGCCCGGCCACGGTGTAGATGCCGGTGAAGACCAGAAGATCGGCAATGTAGCGCGGCACGACGAAGGGGAGCACGGCCCAGACCACGAGGCCGATGGCGAGCCAGAGGAGGGTGCGCGGAGTCATGGGCTCAGCCTCCCCGCCGGCCGGCGCGGCCCAGGATGCCCTGCGGCATCAGGATCATGATGATGATGAGCACGGAGAAGGCGACGACGTCCTTGTAGCTCGACGAGATGCCGATGATGGCCAGCGACTCCACCAGCCCCAGCGTGAGGCCCCCCACGGCAGCGCCCAGCGGGTTGGTGAGCCCGCCCAGCACGGCGGCGGCGAAGCCCTTCAAGGTGAGGTTGAGGCCGAGCTGGTAGTCGACGCCGATCAGCGGCGTCACCAGGATGCCGCCCAGCGCACCCAGCAGGCCCCCCAGCACGAAGGTGAAGGTACGCATGCGGGCGACGTTGATCCCGGTGGTGGCCGCGCCGTCGGCGTCGATCGAGGCCGCCATCATCGACAGGCCGACCGTGGTCCGGTGATAGAAGGCGCGCAGCGCCAGGGTGGCGCCGATGCCGATGGCGATCAGCCACAGCGCGTGGAACTGGATGACGGCGTCGAGGATGATCAGCACCCCCTCGCCGCCGAGCGGGGGGAGCAGATGGCCGTCGCGGCCGATGAAGAACAGCACGCTGGCCGAAAGGGTCAGGGCGAGCCCGATGGTGAGCAAGAGGAAGCTGTCCTCGCTCGCGTTCTTCCTGGCCATGAAGCGTACGAAGGCGACCTCGATGAAGGCGCCGACCAGGGCGCCCGAGATCGCGCCGCCGGCAATGGCGGCCGGGTAGGGCCAGCCGGCCTTGGTCAGAAGCAGCACGGTCGTCATGGCGCCGATGACGGCGAACTCGCCCTGCATGGCGTTGATCACGCGGCTGCCCTTGAAAATGGCGGACAGACCCATGCCGACGAGCGCGTAGACGATACCGTTCGTCACGCCCGCGAAGAGGGCCTGCAGGACCAGGCTCAGGGTCATGGAATGATGCTTCCGCGCAAAAGAAGGCGCGGCGCAGGACCCGCGAGGAATCCTGCGCCGCCGATGGTCGCTACTGCGTGACGCGGAACGGCGTGCGCGTGTACTTGCCGCCGACCAGCTTCGAGAAGATGAAGCTCGTGATCGGAATGCCGGTCATGTCGTCGGCCGAGAAGTCGTAGTTGGCCAGCACGCCGGTGTACGGCGCCTTCATGGCCTCGCAGAGCTTCTCTCCGGTGGCGTCGGCGCCGGCCTTGTTGAGGGCGGCGGCGATGATGTGGGCCGCATCCCAGGCCGCCGCCTCGTAGTTCTTCGGCGTCGAATTGTAGGTCTGCTTGTAGAGTTCGACGAAAGCCTTCTGGTGCGGCAGCGGATCCTCGCCGACCACGAACTCGGGGATCACGATGTTGTCGGCGGCCGGTCCCATCGCGTTCACATATTCATACGACGAGGAGCCGATCGCGGCGACCACGGGCTGGGTGATCTGGATCTGCTTGACGTTGCGGAACGGCGTGGCCGAGGTGGCGATGATGAACACCGCCTCCGGCTGGGCCGCCTTGACCTTGGCCGCCTGCGTCGTGGTGTCGGTGGCGCCGATCTCGAACTTCTCGACCGCGACCAGCTTCACGCCATACTTATCGGCGAGCGGCTTCAACTCGGCCATCACGACGTTGCCGTAGCCCGCGTCATGCAGCACGCCGATCTTGTTCGCCTTGATGCTCTTGGCATATTCGAGCAGCGCGGTTGCATTGAGGCGCTGGGGCGGCAACACGTGAGCCACGCACTTGCGCTCGCGTTCGACCGCCGGTCCGATGCCGGTGAAGGCGATCTGCGGGATCTTGTTGGCGTGAGTCACGCCACCGACGGCGACGGTGCTGGCGGTGAGCGACGGGCCGAGCAGCGCCTGGACCTTCTGCCCGAAGATCAGGTCGTTGGCCTTGCTGAGCGCGGTGTCCGGATTGGAGGCGTCGTCCTCGATGATGAACTTGATCGGGCGACCCTTGATGCCGCCCTTGGCGTTGATGTCCTTCTCGGCCAGCAGCAGGCCGTTGCGCTCGGGCACGCCAAGGCCGGCGCCGGCGCCGGTGACCGAGACGATGGCGCCGATCTTGACTGGCTCGCCCGACGTCTGTGCCTGGACGCCGAGTGCCGATAGTCCCACCAGCGCCGTGGCGCCGGCCAGTTTCGAGATTAACGATGACAGTGACATTTTTCTTTCCTCCCACACGTTGATCTTCTTTATGGCCACCGCTCGAGTCAGAGCAGCGGCGGTGGCCCGCCCATGCCGAGTTCGTGTTGCCCGAACAATGCACCCTGAACGTCGGTCGAGAACATGACGTGTGCATTGGCTGCGTGCGCATCGCGGAACAGGCGCTGCATCGTGCCGGCGAGGTAGAGTCCGCTCGATCCCGCGATCCCCATCAGGATGTCGACGGCCTCGAGACAGAGCCGGGCGGAGAAGAAGGCGTCGCGCCGGTAGCGCAGCTTGTCGGCGTGGGCGGCGTCGACGCCGGAGCGTGCCACGGTCATTGCGTGGTCGCAGGCCCGGCGCATCAGCACTTCGGCCGTGTCGATGCGCACGCTCGCCTCGGCGACCTTGATCTGCACGGCCTGGCTCGCACCGAATGGCTGCCCTGTCGTCGTGGCGTTGCGGGTGCGGGCCGCGCCGACAACCGTCTCGTAGGCGCCTTGGGCGCAGCCCAGCATCACGCCCGAAAGCACGTAGGGGCCCAGGGCGAGCATGGGCAGCCGGAACAGGGGTGAGGGATTGACGCTGGAGCCGGCGTGCGGCTTGCCGTTCATCGACCGGGCCGAGATCGTGCGGAACTCCGGCACGAAGAGGTTCCTGATCTCGACGTCCTTCGAGCCGGTGCCCGAGAGGCCGACGGCATGCCAAGTGTCGATGATCTCGTACTGCGAGCGATGGACCAGGGCAAACCGCTGGTCCATCGGCGGGCCGTCATCGTGCTCGCGCAGCATGAAGCCCAGCATGTTCCAGTCGGAATTGTCGACGCCGGAGGAGAGCGGCCAGCGTCCCGAGACTTCGTAGCCGCCCTCGACCTTGCGGCCGCGCCCTGCCGGGAAGATGAGCGAGGTGGCGATCAGCACGTCGGGCGAGGCGTCCCAGAGCTCGTCCTGTGCCTCGGGCTGGAAATAGCCCAGCATCCAGTGATGGCTGGAGAGATTGCCGAGGTTCCACGCGGTCGACGGGCAGACGCGGGCGATCTCCGCACAGGTGTCGACCAGGATGCCGACATCGAGATCGGCGCCGCCGACGCGCGCCGGCTGGACCATGCGGAAGAGGCCGGTGCGGTGCAGGTCGCGTTCGGTGTCGTCGGGCAGCCGGCGCAGCTTCTCGCACTCCCCGGCGCGGGCGGCGATCGCCGGCGCCAGCGCGCGGGCGCGGTCGAGCATTTCGGAGTAGGTGACGCCTGTGAAAGAGACCGGCGTGTTGGGCAACGTCGCCGACGGTGTCCAGTCGGCGGCCCGCTTGGTCCGCATATCGAATTCCTCCCGGCGGCGTGCCGCTTGTTCTTGCTGCAACGATGCTTGCGTCACGCGGTCAGGTCAAGTGACCTAATTAGTTGGTCGATTGACCATGTCCTATGCGAACACGATACTTCGCCTCAACGGAACAGCTCTCGGGAGGAGCAGACATGGCGATCAAGGTGCTCGAACTTCATCATCAGGGCGTACGTATCGACGCCGACGACAAGACGATCGAAGACCTCAAGAGCTTCTACACCGGCGTGCTCGGTCTCGAGCACGATACCGGGCGGCCGGAAATCCCGGGCATTCCGGGCATGTGGATCAACATCGGCGAGGTGGGTCAGATCCACCTGATCGGCGGTGACCTGCCGTCACCTTTCGCCCAGGGGCCGGGCAAGGATCCGACCACGCCGCATGTGGCGCTGGCTGTCGAGAACATCGTCGAGACCAAGGCCGAACTCGTCCGGCTCGGTGCTGACTACTGGTCGCTCAAGTGCGCGACGGGTCCCGATTCGGAGCAGCTCTTCCTCAAGGATCCGTGCGGCAACATGGTGGAGCTCCACCAGTACGACAAGTGCCGCTGCCGCCTGAAGAGCCGTGTGAAGAAAGCCTAGCGCTCGACCGGCGCGGCGAGTCCGGCGCAGACGAAGGGCACGATCTCGCGGATGGCGGCTTCCATGTCCGCGGGATCGCAGCGCCCCTGGGAAATCGCCTCCAGGCGGCCGGGCTGCAGCAGGGTCCAGACGTAGGCGCCCATCATGAAGTAGTAGCGCCAGTAGAGCGTCTTCGCCGGGATCTTCGGCAGGGCCCGCCGGATGGCGGCGACGTAGAGCGCGTTGGTCTCGTCGTAGATGTCGGCCCGCACCATGCTGGCAGTGTCGTCTGGATCGGTGAACAGGCGCGCATGCATCTGCATCGACGCCCGACGCCCGCCGGCCTGCGGCTCGGCCATCAACAGCGGACGGACCAGCGCATCGACCAGCACGTCGAGCGGGACGATTCCGCGCGGATAGCGGGCCTGCGCCTCCAGCAGGAGCTGGCGCCGCCGCTCGGTGACCTCGGTACCGTGCCGCGCCACCACCGCCTCGAAGATCGCGCGCTTGGAGTCGAAGTAATAGTGGAGCTGCCCGACATTCACGCGGGCGCGGCTGGCGATGGCACGGGTGGTCGCGCCGCCATAGCCGACGCGACCGAACAGTTCCTCGGCGACGTCCAGGATGCGTTCCGGCAGGTTGGGACGGCTGGCCTTCCTGCGCCGCGGCGCTGCAGCCTTCTTCACGATCGTCTTTCTCGCCACGACACACCCTGCTGGACCTCGTCGGGATTCTCTTAAGGCGAAGCCGGAGCGTTTTCCATGGCGGCTGCAGAACCGTGTCGCCGCATGCTAGAAGGCAGCCATGAAAACCAAGCTCCTCGGCCGTACCGGCATCCACGTCTCGCAACTCTGCTTCGGCACCATGTCCTTCGGCGGCGATGCCGACGAGGCCACGTCTGCGTCGATGTATAAGGCGGTGCGGGACGCCGGCATCAACTTCTTCGACACGGCCAACGAGTACAACAAGGGCAAGTCCGAGGAGATCCTGG
>CAIYWM010001020.1 GCA_903929895.1 uncultured Alphaproteobacteria bacterium | reverse complement strand
CGACCTCGGCGCCGGATGCGCTCGATCCGCTGGCGCTGGGCTTCATCGTGGCGACCTGCGACAAGGCCCCGTTCGGCTGGCCGTGCGACGAGGAGCTGGTGCGGCTGCGCAGCGCCTTCGCCGACGAGCCCGACGAGGCCAAGCGCAAGGAGATCGTGGAGAAGATCCAGCTGCGCGCCGCCGAGGTGCCGACCCATGCCTTCCTCGGCCAGTACACGAGCGCGATGGCGCGCCGCAAGAACGTGACCGGCAACGTCACCTCGCCGGTGACGGTCTTCTGGAACGTCGAGAAGCGGTAGGGCGGGAGCGTTCCGAAATGGCCAGCCGGGTCCTGATCGCGCAGTTCATGCACGAGACCAACACCTTCTCGAAACTGCCGACCACGCTGGAGGATTACCGCCGCCAGCGCCTGGTCGAGGGCGCGGCGATCGTGCCCAACTTCACCGGCACACGGAACGAGCTGGGTGGCTTCATCGACGCCGCGCAGACTCACGGCTGGGAGCCGGTGTGGGGCGTGGCCGCCAACACCATTCCCTCGGGGCCGCTCACGCGCGAAGCCTGGGAACATATCCGCGACCGCATTCTCGACGCAGCGCGCGGCGGGCGTGACGGCAAGGGCCCGGTCGATGCGGTCTGCCTGTCGCTTCATGGCGCCATGGTCAGCGAGACCGAGGACGATGCCGAGGGCGCGCTGCTCGAGGCGGTGCGCGGTGTGGTCGGTCCCGACGTGCCGGTGGTGGCGACGCTCGACCTGCATGCAAACGCCACTTCGCGGATGGCACGGCATGCCAACGCGCTGGTGAGCTATCGCACCTATCCCCACGTTGACGGCTACGAGCGCGCGGTTCAGGCGGCCCAGCTGGTCGAGGATGCGCTGCAGGGATGGAAGCGGCCGCGCTGCCTGCTGGTCCAGCCGGCGATGCTGAAGGGCGCCGATCATGGGCGCACGACGCAGCCCGGCATCATGCGCGACCTGCTGGCCCGCGCCGAAACCTTCGAGAAGCAGCCGGGGCTGCACGTGGTGTCGATCCAGGTGGGCTTCACCTGGTCCGACATTCCGTGGGCCGGCCCGTCGATCGCCGTCAGCCACGAGCCGGGGGCGGAAGACGCCGCGCGGCAGGCAGCCGAGGCGCTGATCGCGGAGATGTGGGTGCGCCGCACCGAGTTCTCCTCGTCCTACCGCTCGATCGACGAGGCGGTGGCGGCCGCGCGCCGCGGCGGCGACCGGCCGCTGGTCTTGGCCGAGGGCACCGACAATCCCGGCGGCGGCGGCTACAACGATGCGCCAAATCTCCTGCGCGCGCTGCTCGCGGCCGGCATTCCGAACGTCGCGGTCGGCACGATCTACGATCCCGGTACGGTGCGGCAGGCGCTGAAGGCCGGCGTTGGCGCGCGCATCGAGGTGGCGTTGGGCGGCCATACCGATCCGTCGCTGGGCGCACCGGTCCAGGCGACGGCCGAGGTGATGCATCTCTCCGACGGCAATTTCCGCAACGACGGGCCGATGAATGCCGGCGTGCAGGTGGCGCTGGGTGCGACCGCCGT
>CAIYWM010001019.1 GCA_903929895.1 uncultured Alphaproteobacteria bacterium | reverse complement strand
CTCTTCGCGCCGCTGACAAAGGCGATCGATCGCGAGCTTGTCGAGACACTGGTCGACGATCCGACCGTGCGCATCGAGCGCATCGTCTCCACAGGCCAGATCACACCCGAGGGCTACTGGTACGACCAGACCGAGCATGAGTTCGTGCTGCTGCTGTGCGGCGCGGCGGTGCTGCACTTCGAGGCCGATGATAGGCGCGTCACACTCGCCGCGGGTGACTGGGTGGAGATACCGGCGCATGTCCGCCACCGCGTCGACTGGACCGATCCCGACGCGCCGACAGTCTGGCTCGCGGTGTACCGCCGCCGAGCCGGCTGAACTCCAGTCGAACAGAGCCCGGTCTGATGGGGAGTTCGTTCGTCGCGCCGCGCGGGCCAGCAACGGACCACGCCGCGAGCGCCTCGCGGCCTACTTCAGAAGCTTGAGGCATTCCCCGGCCGCTTCGGCGGCCGTGCGTGCGGCGTCGCGGGACAGCGTGCCGTTCATCACCAGCGGGCGGGCCTGCGCGGTCAGCGCGTCCTTGATGTCGCTCGTGGGCTTCATCGTCGGAGCGGTCTTGTTGTAGAGCATCTGTCCGTTCGGCGTCAGGTTGGCCGCGCAGGCATTCGCGGCAGCCTGGTCCGCATGGGCCGCGACGGGAAGAACGACAAGCAGCGCGACCGTGAAGATCCAGCTTTTCATTGTAAGCAACCCTTCCAAGAAGACCGCCGGAGGATAGCGGCGCGGGAAGTTGCGCCGCAACAGAACTGTGCGAGCGCGACCGCGCATATCGTCTCAGGCGTATCGGACTTGTCAGACACCCGCTTGCGTTGCGAGCCAGGCGCGAGCCTTCTTCTCCGTCTTGAACAGGGCCGCCGGTCGCTTCGACGGCGAAATGTTAACGAAGCGCTTGAACGCCAGGACGACCGACTCGTCGCGGCCGATGACGGCCAACGGACCGCTCGGGAAGTGCGACGTGTAAGCGCTCAACCGCGCGCCCATCGCCATCACGTCGGCGTCGTCGTAGACCGGCTTGAGACCGGTCGCATCGAACAGCTTCGAATAGGCGAGTGCATTGGCCACGACGAGGGCGTCGAAGTGCTCTTCCATCTCCTTCAGCGTGACCTCGCCCTCGGCGACGACATGGATGAGCTTCTCAGAATGCAGGATCTCCCAGTGCAGCGGCATCGTTCATGTCTCCAGCAGTCTCCGTCCCCGTGAATCGAGCGTATCACGGGCAGCACGGAACCTGCCAAAGCCTGTTCGCAGGCCATCGCTGCGCGCTATCATCGCATCGAACAGGAAGAGAATGGACGGATGAAGCTGGCTCGTCATTTGGCTGTCACATTGACCATTGCCCTCGCCGCCCCCCTGATTTCTCCCGGGGCCCGGGCGCAGCAGGACACGAGCTCGGCCAACTACATCATGCTGGGCTGCGAGGCATTTCTCCTCGACCCGATCCCGACCTCGAGGCTGCTGGTCGCGGGGGTCTGCGCCGGGATCATCGACACGCTGCAGGCGATCAAGCCGAACATCTGCCTGCCCGCCATCTCGACACGGCGGCTGCTGGTGCGCGGGGTCGTCACCTACATCAACAACAATCCTGCGCGCCTGCACGAGAATTTCATCGAACTGGCGGGCGAAGCCCTGGAACAGACCTGGCCCTGCAAGCCATAGCGCGGGCAGGCGCCTGCCTCAGTCGACGACGTAGAAGCAGACGAAGTCGCCGAGCGGCATCTCCTTCCATTCGGACGGCTTGTAGTCGACGAACTGCTCCACCATGGCCTGCGCCTTGCCCTGGGCAACCAGCCTCTTCTGGACGATGACATAGAGGCGCGGCACCCGGCCGCGGAACTTGAGGTTCCGCATGTCCTCGATCGCCCAGAAGTCGGCATGGTTGGCCATGACGCGGACATTGCGGACCTCGAGGCCGATCTCCGGAGACGGCACGAAGATCAGTGTCGAGGCGCGGTCGGGCGACGGCACGTCGATCGTGCGGATGAACTTCACCACCGCTTCGTCGGCCGTCGAGTGCCTGAAGTCACGCACGCCCAGCGGATGGCCGAGATTGACGACGATGTGCCGGGCCTGGCCGGCGAGTCCGTACAGCGCGCCGACCAGCGCCATCAGGACTCCGGCCAGCCGCAGCAGGCGGCTCGGCACCGTGAGGAACGCCTGGACCGCTCCGACCAGCAGCAGCAGCGACAATGGCCGGAAGTAGCGTTCTTCCTGTCCGATCGTGGCGCCATGCACCCACAAGAGGAGAAAGACCGTTCCGTAGGCCAGGGTCGTGAGACCGGCGAAGACCAGATAGTCGGAATGGCTACGGCGCAGTTGCCGCCACACCAGGTACAGCGTGACCGAGGCGGGAAACGCCAGCAGGTAGCCCACCGTCAGCTGCGATCCGACGATGGCGCGACTGGGATGCAGGAAGATGAAGTTCCCCAGCTCGCCGAACGAGAGGGCGGCGCCCCACACGCAGCTCAGGATGAAGACCGCGTGGGGGATCAGGGCAGACCACTTGATCGCCGCCACCGTCGACGCCGCCGTCCAGCCGCGCGAATGCCAGCCGTAGTAGAGGACGACGCCGATGAGGGCGATCGTGATGCCGGCGACCAGCCCCCGCCGCACCGTGTCCATCCTGTTTCGCCACGGCTGCGGACCCGACAGCACCGCAGCCGAGATCGCCGCGCACGCCAGGATGACGGCCGAGATCTTGGCGAAGAACATCACCGCCGCACCGATCACGAGCGCCGGCACCGAGAACCAGCGCAGCTCGCGCAGCTTCCACACGAGCAGCAGGAACCACGGCGCGATACCGAACAGGAGAACCTCGCCGCCGATGAAGATCACGAACGGAAAGGCGAAGCCGCGGCTGCAGGCGATCAGCGCGAGCGCGATGGCGGCGACATGCGGCGGGAAGCCGAAGGCGCGGTAGAGCACGAACCATCCGACGAGGCCGGCCACCGAGAAGACCGCAACAGTGGCGATCACGGCATGTCCCAGGCTCAGGCCCAGCCCTTCCAGGAGGCCAGGTACGACATGCTGACCCGGCGACCAGATCGACATGAAGGTGGAGATGTCCCTGCCGATGTCCTGCGGATCGGGCGACGCCCAGTGGTTCCATGGCAGGCCGTGGCGTAGGTCCCATCCGAGGAGGCCCCAGCCGCTGTCGGACCAGATGACCGGCCTCACCACGGCGTTGACGGCCGTGTAGGCCAGCACGATCGCAACGACCAGCGCACAGCAAACGACCACAACGGATTGAGACGACGGGCCCTCTCGGCCGGTGCGCACTTCAGGGCTCATACGACCTGAATACACCGCCTCTCCACGGAACCATATCGATTGACGAGCTAAAATGTTATATTATAACTTATAACAATATAACATTTTTGCGGCGTAATCAGATGGAGACCCGGATGCAGCGGATCGGCGTATCGGCATTGGCCCTCGCAGCAGGTCTTTCCGCGGCCCACCCGGCACTGGCGCAGACGGCGCCCGAGGCCCAGCCACAGCAGGCCCCCTCGGACGGGCTGGCGATCGAAGTGGTCGGCAAGCGGCTCGACCGCGAGCGCAGCGAGATCCAGCCGAGCCTTGGCGCCACGCGCTACGATTTCAGCAAGACGGCGATCAGCAACACGCCGCTCGGCGAGAACGCCACGCTCAACCAGGTCCTGCTGCGCGCGCCCGGCGTCGTGCAGGACGGGTTCGGCCAGATCCATGTGCGCGGCGACCATGGCAGCCTGCAGTATCGTCTGGACGGCGTGCAGCTGCCCGAAGGCCTGGCGCTGTTCAGCAGCATCCTCTCGCCGCGCTTCGCCGACCAGCTCTCGCTGATCACCGGCGCCCTGCCTGCCCAGTACGGCCTGCGCACCGCCGGCGTGGTCGACATCACGGTCAAGTCCGGCACGACCAATCCCGGCGGCGAGGCCTCGGCGATGGTCGGGTCCTACAACTGGGTGCAGCCGGCGCTGGAATATGGCGGCCGCTCCGGCAACTTCGACTATTTCGCCGTCGGCCAGTATGTCAGCAACAATATCGGCATCGAGAACCCGACGCCCAGCACCGCCCCGCTGCACGATGCCACCGCGCAATGGTATGCGCTGACCAAGCTCAGCGCGGTGGCCGACGAGAATACGCGCCTGAGCTTCATCGCCGGCGGCGCCAGCGCGCGCTACCAGATCCCCAACGTGCCGGGGCAGACCCCCGCCTTCCCGGTCAACGGCATCACCGACTGGAACAGCGCGGTGCTCGACCAGCGCCAGTGGGAGGATACGTACTTCGGCATCGCCTCGCTGCAGAAGAGCTACCAGAACTTCAACATGCAGCTCTCGGGATTCGCCCGCTACTCCAAGCTGTCCTACCAGCCCGACGCGCTCGGCGACCTGCTCTACAACGGCGTCGCGCCCTGGTCGCAACGCTCCAGCCTGGCGTTCGGCGTCCAGGCCGACGCAAGCTGGAAAGTCGCCTCCAACCACACGCTGCGCGGCGGTTTCCTCGTCCAGCGCGAGCAGGTCTCGAGCTTCAGCCAGAACAACGCGCTGGGACTGGTCCCCGATCCCCTCAATCCCGGGGAACTGATTCCCGGCGATCGCCCGGTGGGGTTCAGCGACGGCTCCAATCTCATCGGCTGGACCTACAGCGTCTACCTGCAGGACGAATGGAAGATCACCCCGACCGTGACGGTGAACTTCGGTGCGCGCTTCGACGCCATCTCCGGACAGATCTCGGAGAACCAGGTCAGCCCGCGCATCAACGTCGTCTGGGAGCCGACACCGCAGATCAGCCTGCGGGCCGGCTACTCGCGCTACTTCGTGCCGGCGCCGCTCAACCAGGTCGGCTTCGCCTCGCTCGCCGCCCGGACCGGCACGACGGCCGAGCCCGAGAATTTCATCAACGATCCGGTCAGGGCCGAACGATCCGACTACTTCGACGTCGGCCTGACGGTGAAGCCGGTGGACGGCCTGACCATCGGCTTCGCCGGCTACTACAAGTTCGCGGAGAACTATCTCGACAAGGGCCAGTTCGGCGCACCGATCCAGCTGGCGTCCTTCAACTATGCGAACGCGCAGGTGAAGGGTTTCGAGCTGTACGCCAACTACGACCAGGGCCCGTGGTCCGTCTACGGCAACCTCGCCTGGTCCAAGGTCAGCGCCACCCGGATCAACTCGGCCCAGTACAATTTCTCGCCCGAGGATCTGTCCTATATCGGCAGCTACTGGATCGCCGCCGACCACGACCAGGGCTGGACCGGCTCCGCCGGCGCCGCCTACATCTTCAACCAGGGCAGCGACCGGGCGACCCGCGTCTCGGCCGACATGCTGTTCGGCAGCGGCCTGCGCACCAGCGTCGTGACCCCCAACGACACATCGCTGCCGGCCTATGCCACGCTCAATCTCTCGGTGACGCAGAAGGTGCCGATCAATGGCAGCAAGGGCACCCAGATCCGCCTCGACGCGATCAACGTCACCGACGGCGTCTACGAGCTGCGCACAGGCGAGGGCGTGGGCGTCGGCGCACCGCAATACGGAATGCGCCGGGCCTTCTTCGTGACGCTCGCGCAAAAATTCTGACGCGCAAACGACATGCTGCGGAAAGGCCGGGCGTGCTAGAAGCGCGTCATGCCTGACACCAGCCTTCCTTTCGTCCTGACCCTTCAGGGCGGCTCCAACTTCCGCGACCTCGGCGGCTATAAGACCGCCGACGGCCGCACCGTGCGGCGCAGCGCGGTGTTCCGCTCGGCCCATCTCGGTGGCCTGACCGACGAGGATCGCAGCGCGCTCGGCCGCCTCGGCGTGCGCACCATCGTCGACCTGCGCGGCGTCAGCGAAGCGGCCGAGACGCCGCACCTGATCGAAGGCCTCGCGTGCCGCATCGTCGGCGCGCACATCGAGCCCGGCGTCGGCGAAAAGATCCGGGGCGCCGTGGCCGACGGATCCGCCAACCCGCACATCATGATGGGCTTCCTCACGGATCATTACCGTGACTATCCGCGCCGCTGCGCCCCCGGGTTCCGCACCCTGTTCTCGACCCTGAGCGACGGCACGCACCGACCGCTGGTGTTCCACTGCACCGCCGGCAAGGACCGCACCGGCTTCGCCTCGGCCCTGCTGCTCTCCCTGCTCGGCGTGCCCTGGGAAACCGTGCTGGAGGACTATCTCCGCACCAACGAACTGTGGACCGGCCATATCGGCCGCTATCCCGAACTCGACATCGACACCCGCGCGGCGATCATCGAGGCGCGCACGCCCTACCTCGAAGCGGCCTTCGAAGTGGTGCGCGCCGATTTCGGCTCGGCGGAAGAGTTCGCGGAAAAGGCACTCGGCCTCGACGCCGCGGCACGCGAACGGCTGAAGGCGGATTTGCTGGAAGG
>CAIYWM010001018.1 GCA_903929895.1 uncultured Alphaproteobacteria bacterium | reverse complement strand
AGCATGTCCCGCCGTTTGGCGACGGACCTGTTCTGGTCGATGTAGGTTTCAGATAGGTCCAGCAAGCCCGAAATCGTTTCAGGCGAAAGACCTTCGATGCCGAGAAGGTGGGGCAACCTCGGCACGCCCGCGCGATTGTTTGTCACTAAAGCGCGACGTTAAGCACGCGCGTGCGGCCCTCGCAAGAAAGCGTTTTGGTGGATAACCGGTGTGACCCGAATCAGGCCGGCGGGCGCGGCCCCGTATAGCGCGCACGCGGGCGAATCAACGCACCGTGTGTGGCTTGCTCGATGGCATGCGCGATCCATCCGACGGTGCGTCCGAGGAGGAACAGGGCCAGGGCATAATCCTTCGGCAGGCAGAGAACCCGTGCAAGTGTCACCGTCGCGAAATCGACGGTCGGCTTGCGGTCGATCTGCTGCTCGACGGCGCTTGCCACGCGCTCGGCGAAAGCCAGCTCTGAAGAGCCGGAGGCGAGCTCTCGCATCATTTCGAAGAGGACGAGAGCACGCACGTCGCCGTCCGGATAGAGCTGGTGGCCGAACCCCGGGATGTAAATTCGCCCGCTCACCCGGCGCGCGATCTCGGCGTCGATCTCGGGCCTTTCCGCGAGATCGGTGAGCAGATCAGCCACGCGGCGCGTCAGTCCGCCATGACGCGGCCCGTTGATCGCCACCAGTCCCGCCATCGTGGAGGCGTAGAGATTGGCGCCGGTTGACGCTACGACACGCGCGGCGAAGGCCGAGGCATTGAATTCGTGGTCGGCCGACAGGACGAGGGCGGCACGGATCAGAGGCGCGTGCTCGGGCGGAACGTTCCAGGCGGTGGCCACCTGTTCGTGGATCGGCCGGTCGGAGAGCGGCTGGCCGGTTACCGCGGCCGCGAGCAGCCGCAGGATGCGCGCCCCCGTGCCGAGCATGGCGGAGCGATCCTCCACCCAGCTGGGATGGTCCCAGCGCGATGCCGCTGGCAGCAGAACGAGACAGGCATCGACGGGTGGAAGAGCCGAGGCGGCCTGCCAGGCGCTGCGCAGGGCGGCCGACATAGGCGGGAGGTTGCGGGCGGCGAAGGGCCGGTCGTCGCAGTCCCAGAGAAGTTGCGCGACCTGTTCCAGGGAGCTGTTGCGGGCCAGCCGAGCGGCGTCCTGGCCGCGATAGAAGAGGCGGCCGTTCTCGATCAGCGTGAGCGAGGACTCCAGAACGGGCGTGCCGAAGTCGAGCGCATTGGCGGCGATCGATTCGGCCTTGCGGCCAACGTCGCGGCGACGCTTGAGCTGCGCAACGTCGTCGGCCCTGTAGCGCCGCTCACGCTGGCCATTCGTGGCTTCCGAGCGCAGCAGGCCGCGGCTCACGTAGGCGTAGAGCGTGGCCGCCGAAACGCCCAGGCGCCGCGCCGCTTCCTTGGAGGTGAGCCATTCGATTGCCATTTCTTATTATGGATTAAATCAGTCAATATTGACAATACATAGACTGGATTGAATGTAGAACCCGAACCAGCAAGGGGATTTTCGATGCTGCAGACACGGGTGGACAGCGGGCTCGACGGTGTGATCGTGGCCGACACGGTGATGAGCGAGGTGGACGGGGAGGCCGGCCGGCTGATCGTCCGCGGACAGGCGATCGAGGACCTCGTGAAGACGCGCGGCTTCGAGGGCGTCGCTGCACTTCTGTGGGAAGGCTTCGCCGAGGGCGGCGGTGACGAGTTGGCCGTCCGGGCAGGACTGGCTGCGGCGCGCGTCCGCGCGTTCGCGGACGTGCCGAAGCTACTCTCGGCCACCACCGGCCTCACCCCGGTGGAGGGGCTGCGTGTCGGCCTCGGCATGCTGCCGGACTCCGATCCCATGCCCCATCATTATGTGATCTGCGGTGCGCTGCCGGTCTTTCTGGCGGCATTGCTGAGGGCGGCCGACTCCAGGGCGGCCCTCGCGCCGGATCCGACGCTCACGACGGCGCAGGATCTCCTGCGCATGATCCGCGGCAGTCGTGCCGACGAGGCCTTCGAAAAGGGTCTCGATACCTACCTAGCGACGGTGACCGACCACGGCTTCAACGCCTCGACGTTCACGGCGAGGGTCGTCGCCTCGACACGAGCCGGGCTGATCTCCTCGGTCCTGGCGGCGCTCTGCGCCCTGAAAGGGCCGCTGCATGGGGGCGCGCCGGGGCCCGTGCTCGACATGTTTGACGAGATCGGATCGCCCGAGCGCGCCGAGGCGTGGCTGGACGACGCCTTTGCCAAGGGCACGCGCCTGATGGGCTTCGGCCATCGCGTCTACAAGAAGCGCGATCCGCGAGCCGACGTGCTGAAGAAAGCCGTGGGGATGCTGCCGCAAACGGCGGGGCGCCTGGCCTTTGCGGTCGAGGTCGAGCGCAGCGCCATCGCCTCATTGCGCAAGTACAAGCCGAAGCAGCGGCTCGACACCAACGTCGAGTACTACACCGCACTCCTGCTGGAAGCGCTCGATATGCCGCGCAGTGCGTTCACTGCTTTGTTCGCCGTCGGTCGCGCCGCGGGCTGGTGCGCCCACATCTTCGAGCAGGAGAAGGGCGGGCGCCTCATCCGGCCGCAGTCGACTTACGTCGGACCGCGGCCGACCTGAGTCTCAGGCTCGGCGGACCGTGGAGCCGCGCCACGTGCGGGCCCGCGTGCCCGTGGCGTCGAAGACCCAGAGGATCACGTCGGCGCCGGCCGACGTGAAGGTGGCGGTGAAGTAACGTCGCCAGAAGCTGCCGTCGGCATGGCTGAACAGCGCCGACGTCCCGAGTTGATTTGGCCGCACCGTCAGGCTCGCCGACCGCGGCATGGCGCGTGCTTCGGCCGAACGCAGCGAGGCCACGCCGTCCGTCACCGGGCCGAAGAACATCGTTTCGCCGACCTCGTCGGTCTGCATCGGTCCGCCATCGATGCGCAGCCATACGGCCGGCCTGTCATCGTCGCTGCGCACCGCGAACTGAACCGGGAAGGGCGAGGCGTCGCCGAATTCCTGTCGCGGCGACGGGGGCGGTGGGACGATGTCCTCCAGCGGGATCGAGCGATAGAAGCGGGCGGTCCCGGCATAGGTGCCGAGCCAATCCGTCCATTGAACATGTTGAGCGTACGCGGGCTGCGCGGCGAGCAGAAGGCCGGAGACGGCCAGCGCGTGCCGCCGCGTGATCATGAGCGGCCGGTCCTAGCCGGCAAGGGTGGGCTGCTCCTCGTAGGTGGCGAAGAAGCGCCGACCCGAGCCGCGCTGGTTCTCGTAGATCGAGCCCTGGTGATCGGCCGGAGGCAGGGGCATGCGGACCGGTGCCGGCCGCACGCGCGGCTCGATCGTCGGCTCGCCCAGCACCATGCGGCTATTGAATTCGTCGAAGTCAGCCACGCCCATCAGCGGCCAGGCATCGGCAGCGGCATACTCGTGCAGCAGGAGCCGGCGCTGGCGATTGGAACGGTTGAGCGCCGAGCCGTGGACCAGGCGCGCGTGGTGGATGGTCATCGATCCCGCCGGGCCCATGAGAGGGACGGCCTTGGCGACGTCGACGCCGCTCGTCTCGGGATCGAACGCGCCGCAGAAGCGGCCGTCGGCATGGTGATTGTGGACCGGACCGTGATGTGTGCCCGGCAACACCATGAGAGGCCCGTTGGCCTCGTCGCAATCGTCGAGATAGATGCCGGTCGCCAGCACGTCGTCGTTGCTGTGCGGATAGAACGCCCAGTCCTGGTGCCACTCGACTGGCGAGCCATAGCCCGCCGACTTCATGTTGAGCTTGCCGCCATGTAGGCGGATGGCGGGGCCGATGAGCTGGGCGAGGAGGGACGTGATCTTCGGGGCGCGGGCAAGGTCGCGGAAAAAGGCATGGCGCTTGAAGATGGCGGGCTTCAGCCTGCGCACCCGGGGCATCGTGGCGCTGTGGCTGGGCTCCAGATCGTAGAGCTCGTCATTGGCTGAGACACCACGAGCTTCGGCGACCAGCCGGTCGGTCAGGGAGCGAAGCTCGGCCAGCTGTGCACCGTCGATCAGGCGCGGGATCACGAGATAGCCGTCACGGCGGTAGGTCTCGATTTGATGATCGGTCAGCATGCGGAAATCATAGCACGTGAAGCCGGCATCATCGATAATCGCGCCATGACGAGCCGTGCCCTTTTCCCGACCCTTGTCTATCGCGAGTCGCTCGTCGACCGGCGCTGGCGCCGCTTCAACCAGGATCTCGCCGACGAGTGCCAGTCGCTGGCGGCCTCGGATGCGGCCGGGCAGCGCTGGTCGGCCAAGCACTATCTCGGCGGCTATACGTCCTATGGTTCACTCGACCGTCTGCACCTCGTTTCCTCGCTGTTCGACCGGCTGCGACGCCGCATCGACCTACACGTGAAGAGCTTTGCGCGCGACCTGCATTACGACCTGGCCGGCCGGACGCTCGCGATGACCGACTGCTGGGCCAACCTCATGCCGACCGGAACGGTCCACTCCATGCACATCCATCCGGCCTCATTCGTCAGCGGGACCTATTACGTCTCGGTTCCGAAGGGAGCGGGCGCGATCAAGTTCGAGGATCCGCGGCTCGCCTTTCAGATGGCCGCGCCGCCCCGTCGCGCCGATGCGCCGGAGGCCTATCGCGCCTTCGTCAGCGTGGCGGCGCATGACGGCGATCTGGTGCTGTTCGAGAGCTGGTTGCGTCACGAGGTGCCGCCTGCGCACTTCTCCGGCGAGCGCATCTCGATTAGCTTCAACTATGCCTGCCCGCCGAAGACCGGCCGCTGAAGGATCAAAGATGCGCCTCCTCTCCCTCGTGCTTTTCCTGGTGGTTGCCGCGGGCGTCTCCGTCGCGCGAGCCGCCGACGAGCTGCCGATCTTCGATGCGCACATGCACTACAGCCACGATGCCTGGTCTGTGGTCCCGCCCAACGAAGTGGTCGAAATCCTCAAGAAGGCAGGCATCAAGCGGGCCATGGTGTCGAGCTCGAACAACGAGGGCACCAAGATGCTGCAGGACGTGGCGCCGGGCATGATCGTGCCCGAGTTGCGGCCCTATCGTTCGCGCGGCGAGATCTCGACCTGGGCGAAGGATCCGACGGTGATCCCGTATCTTGAGGACCTGCTGTCGAAGCGCAGGTACAGGGCGATCGGCGAGTTCCACATCTACGGCGCCGATGCCGACCTGCCCAACGTGCGCCGCGTCGTGGAGTTGGCGAAGCAGTACGGGCTCTTCCTGCATTCGCATTCGGATGCTGATGCCGTGACGCGGCATTTCCAGCAGGACCCGAACGCCAAGGTCCTGTGGGCGCATTCGGGCTTCGAACGGCCGGAGAAGGTGCGCGAGATGCTGCGCCGGTATCCGACCCTGTGGTGCGATCTCGCCTTCCTTACCGCGCATGTCTCGAACGGCAAGGTGGCGCCGGGCTGGCGCGAGCTCTTCATCGAGTTTCCCGACCGCTTCGTACTGGGCAGCGACACCTTCACCCCGGAGCGCTGGCACTATGTGATCGAGAACGCGCGCTGGTCGCGGCAATGGCTTTCGGACCTGCCGCCGGACGTCGCGCGCAAGATCGCGTACGAGAACGGCGACCGGCTGTTCGGAGGCGCGCCGTGAGACTGGCTGCGGCGTTGCTGGGAGTTCTTCTGGCGACGCCGGCCTGGGCCGACTGTGCGCTCGACCTGGGACGCGGCACCGGATGGGTCGTCTTTTCCGATCATTACCTGATGGCATTCCGGACCGATCCGCTGCGCATCGAAGTGAGCGAGCCGTTCGCCCTGGTCGTCAATGTCTGCACCAGGCGCGGCGGTCCCGCCGAGCTGCTGGCCGTGGATGCCAACATGCCCGAGCATCGGCACGGCATGAACTACCGGGCCACCATCGTGGCGAAGGGTGACGGTCGCTTCACGGCGGAGGGGTTGTTGTTCCACATGCCCGGCCGTTGGGAGATCACCTTCGACGTGCGTGCGGGCGACGACAGCGAGCGCCTGACGCACGACATCATACTCAAATGATCCGCTTGCTGCTGCTGGTTTCGCTGCTGGCGGCAGGGGCCGTCGACGTCCGCTCGCAGCATCTGCTCGACTGGTCGTCCGAGGAAATCGGGGCAGTCGGGCAGCACGGCCCCTGGCCGCCGCCCCCGGTGCGAGATTCCTCCAACAAAGTGTCCGACACAGCGGCCGGCATCGCTCTGGGCGAGTATCTGTTCAACGAGCCGCGCCTGTCGGGCGACGGACGCATGAGCTGCGCCACGTGCCATCAGGCCGGGCGCGAATGGAGCGACGGTCTCGACAAAGCGCGCGGCGCAGTCGAACTCGACCGTCGCACGCCGTCGCTTTGGAACGTCGGATATCTGCACTGGTTCGGCTGGGACGGAGCCGGCGACTCGCTGTGGAGCCAGAGCATCCGCCCGTTGCTCGACCCCCGAGAGATGAACGGCGGCCCGACCCGAGCTGGCGAATTGCTGCGAAGCGATGCCTCGTTCGCCTGTGGTTATGAAAGAGCATTCGGAAGTATGCCCGGTACCGATGACGAGCGGCTGCTGGTCGACACGGCCAAGGCGTTGGCGGCCTTCCAGGCGACACTGGTCAGCCCGCGGACACCTTTCGATGATTTCCGGGATGCTTTGGTGGCCGGCGATCGCGATAGCGCGTCACGCTATCCGCTCGCGGCACAACGCGGGCTGAAACTTTTCATCGGCGAGGCCAATTGCAACCTCTGCCACCTCGGGCCTCGATTCACGAGCGGCGAGTTCGGCGACATCGGCATCCCGTTCTTCGTGCGCCCGGGCGAGGTCGACCCTGGCCGACACGGCGGACTGGGCCGACTGGCGGCCAGCCCCTTCAACCTGCTCGGCAAGTACAACGACGATCCGTCCGGCAGCAACACCCGGCGTACGCGGCATGTTCAGCGTCAGCATCCAAACTTTGGGGAGTTTCGAGTCCCCGGCCTGCGCCAGGTGGGCCGCGGCGGTCCTTATATGCACAATGGGAGCCTCGCAACGCTCGAAGACGTCATAAGGCACTATTCCGAGGTTAGTCCCGATCGCCTCCACAGCGACGGCATCCCGCTGGTGCGGCCACTTGGCCTGACGGTGGAGCAGAGCGCCGATCTCGTGGCCTTTCTCCGCTCGCTCGACGCCGAGCCGCTGGCCCGCCCATCGCCAGCGCCGCTCTGCCCTTAAGGTGCACTCGACGTGGCGATCCGAGGTATAGGCTTCGGCTCTACTTGATCAGGAAGCTTTCCAGCTTTTTTCCGCCCTTGATCGCGGCCGTGAGCCATCTCGGGCGATTGCCGCGACCGGCCCATGTCTCTTCGGCATTCTTCGGATTGCGATAGAGCGGCGGCAGCTCTCGTCCCTTGAGCGGATGGGATTTGCCGCGGCGCTCCGAGCCACCCTTCGCGGGGATCGCTCCACGAAGTTCGGCAATAGCTTCGATCAACTTCATGCGCTGCTTTGAAATTCGCGTCTCGATCTCGGCATCGATCTGCGCCCGCATCACCACCAAGTCATCAAAGGCCATCGACTTGATCTTCATGCTGTCAATCCTCGTCGTTCATGTAAGTCACAACTGAAGTACGCGCGAAGCTGCGATAGCGCAACATGGTTGCGTAGTGCGAAAGCATGCGTTCGTCGTGCAGACTTCATCGGACAGATTGGTCGCGCACCGCACTCGCGATGCGCGATTAAGGTTAACGCAATCGCGCGATCACGCTTTCGAGGATCCAGGCCGCCGCGGCGGCATCGACACGTTCGGCGCGCTTCGCGCGTGTCATGTCGTAGTCGTCGATCATGCCGCGCGTCACTGCGGCTGTGCTCAGTCGCTCGTCCTGGAAGACGATGGGCAGGGCGGCGAGCGCCGGCGCACCATGGTTCTGAATGTTCGTCACGAACTGGCGCACCGACTGGCAGCGAGGACCTTCGGTGCCGTCCATGTTGAGGGGCAGGCCGACCACGAGTGCCCTGACCTCGTGCTTGCGCGTGAGGTCGGCGAGGGCCGCGAGATCGGCCGCGAGCTTCGTGCGCTTCAAGGTCGTGAGAGGCGTCGCCAGCATTCGCATCACGTCCGACGTCGCGATGCCGATGGTCTTGCTGCCGAGATCGAGCGCCATCAACCGGCCGTCGCGCACGAGCAGCGTCTGGAGTTCGGGTAGGTCGATGACCGGCATTCAGGGCGCCTTGCCCCTGAGCCAGGCTTCGGCGTGATCGGCAACGCGCTCCCAGCCCGGCTGACCCAGGACCCAGTGGCCCTGGCCGTCAAATTCGACATAATCGGAGACATGGGCGAACCGCTTCGCGGTGCGGCGCACCACGCCGGGGGGCACGAGCCTGTCCTTTTCAGCGGCAGCGAAGAGGAGAGGCGCGGTCACGCGCCGGGGATCGACCGCCGCGGCCCTGCTTCGGTCGAGCCACGGCAAGCCGATTTCGAGGAGCGCCCGTCCAGATTCGTGAACGAATGCCGAATGCTCTTTCACACCCATCGAGCGGTCTGCCGTATTGAAAGTGTAGGAAAGTGCCTCGCCGAGACTCGCCCTGTGCGGCTTTCGCCACCAGCCCCAGCGCGCCTGGATCCGGGCGAAGGCTAGCAGGTTGGAAGGCCTGATCGCGAGGATGCTCGACGGTGGAGCAGGGGTGAGCAGGACGCCTGCCCGCGCGACGCCCCTGGCGCACAACAGCAGCGCCAGCAACCCGCCCATCGAATGGCCGATCACCACCGGCTTCTCGGGTAGAGCCACGATCGTCTTCTCCAGATCGGCGACATAGTCGAGCAGGCTGGTCTCACCGAGCGGGGCGGGAGGTGCATCCGGCGGCACGTCATGGTGTCTCAGCGAGTGTGCAATCGTTTGCCACCCACGCTCCTCCAGGAACGGGCGCCAATGATGCCACACGCCGGCTGTTCCCCACATGCCGTGAATCAGGACTGCCAAGCGGGCCATTTCCAAGGTTATAAGGCGTGCAGCGGACCGGGTCGACACGGCCCGAGGAAAAGGTGTTCAGACAAGGTGACAGATACTCTCTACGCCCTGCTGGCGATTGCGATCGTCCTCACCGTCGTAAGCGTGCTGGTGCCCCTCGCCGAGCGATTCCGCCTGCCGCATACTGTGCTGCTGGCGATTGCCGGCATGGGCATGGGTTTTGTCGGGTCGTGGATCATCAGCCGCGGCATCAACCTCGGAGTCCTCTCGGACGCTTTCGTCGGCCTCGACAAACTCGAGGTCGGGACTGAGGTATTTCTTCCGCTTTTTCTTCCACCGCTGCTGTTTACCGCCGGCCTGACGATCGACGTCCGGCGCCTGATGGACGAGATTCACGCCGTGCTCCTGCTGGCGGTCGTTGCCGTGCTCGTCTGCATCGCCTGCGTTGCGGGGGTCGTCCATTTTGCGACCGGCATCGACATCGTCGTCTGCCTCCTGCTCGGCGCCGTCGTCTCGACGACCGATCCTGCGGCGGTCATTGGCATCTTCCGGGACGTTGGCGCCCCCAAGAGGCTGTCGATCCTGGCCGAGGGCGAGTCTCTGCTCAATGACGCGGTGGCGATCGCCGCTTTCGGACTGTTCATGGGCATCCTGGTGGCGCGCGCATCCGGCGATTCCGCCATGCCCGCGGATCCGACGGCGGCGGTCGGCGTGTTCCTGCGCGAATTCGTCGGCGGCCTGATGTTGGGCTTCGCCATGGCGAGGGTTGCCATGATGATTCTGCCGCGCTTGGGCGAATCCGACGCCGCGATCGCCTCCGTCACGGTGAGCCTGACCTATCTCAGCTTCATCGTCGCCGACCGCTACATCCATGTTTCCGGCGTGGTCTCGGTCGTCATGGCCGCGCTCACCGTGGCGGCCTACGGGCCGACCCACCTGCATCCCCGGCAATGGACCGCGTTGCGACAGCTCTGGGCCCAGCTCGAGTTCTGGGCGAACTGCCTTATCTTCGTGTTGGCTTCGATGATTGCGGCCGATGTGTTGCTCAAGATCAGCTGGCTGTATGTCTGGGGTGTCGCGGCTGTCGCGGTCGGTGCCTTCTCGGCGCGTGCGCTGGTTGTGTTCGGCATGCTGCCGGTACTCGAGACGTTCAAGCTCGTCCAGCCAGTGAACCGCCGCTACAAAGCCATCCTGGTCTGGGGCGGCCTGCGCGGCGCGGTGACGATCGTTCTGGCCATGGTGGCCGCCGGCAACCTGCAGCTCCCCGAAGAAACCCGCGACTTCATCGCCATCTCGGCCGTCCTGTTCGTGCTGTTCACCCTGTTCGTGAATGCAACGACACTCGGGCTCGTGATGCATCTGTTCGGCCTCGACAAGCTGAGCCGCCTCGAACTGGCTCTGCGCGACCGGGTGCTCGCGCTCTCGCGCATCAACGTCGACCGGCATCTCCGGCAGATCATCCGCCAACACAATGACCGCACCAGCGGTTTTGCCGTCGACCCGGCGTCTGCGGGTGACGCTGCCGTGGAGCCGGTCCCGCCGGACCTGGCGCTGGATCTCGACGAGCGCGTCAAGATCGGCCTGGTGACGCTCTGCACGCGCGAGAAGGAACTCTATCTGGAGCAGTTCCAGCAGCAGATCCTGTCGCGCCGCATGGTGGCGATCCTGGCGGCAAACGCCGACCGATTGATCGACACGGTCCGTGACAAGGGCGTCGAGGGTTACGAGGAGTGGCTCGCGGAGATTTCGAAACCCGACTATGGCTTTCGCGTCGCGCTGTGGCTGCATCGGCGCTTCGGTTTCGAGCGCATGCTGACCGACCGACTGGCCGATCGTTTCGAGATCCTGATGGTGTCGCTCAGCGTGTTGGGTGAGCTCGCGGTGTTCAATGCGAACTCGATCGCCGACCTTTTGGAACACGACGCCGAGGAGCGCCTGGCCGGCCTGATCGCCAACCGTCAGCTGGGCGTTGAAGGCGCGCTTCGGGCGCTCTCGTTGCAGTATCCCGGCTACTCGGAGTCTGTGCAGCAGCGCCAGCTGGAGCGGGCTGCCATCCGTTTCGAGTCGGCAGAGTATGTTCGGCGGTTGCACGAGGGCATCATCAGCCGCGAGGTCTACAACGACCTCCGAGATCAACTCGCCGAACGGCGCGGCGCCGTGAGCCAGCGCCCGCCGCTCGACCTCGGCCTTGAACTGCAGGCCATGATCGGTCGTGTGTCGCTGTTCGCGGCGCTGGACCAGGAGACCATCGTCCAGGTGGGCAAGCGGCTGCGCGCCCTCGTCGCGTTTCCGGGAGAGAAGATCGTCGCAGTCGGGGCGCCTTCCGACTCGATGTATTTCGTTGCGGCGGGTGAGGTCACCGTCCATGTGCGAGGACTGCAGATCACACTTAAGGAAGGCGATTTCTTCGGTGAAATGGGCTT
>CAIYWM010001017.1 GCA_903929895.1 uncultured Alphaproteobacteria bacterium | reverse complement strand
GTCATGTCCTTGTCGATGCGCTTCACCAGCCCCGACAGGACCTTGCCGGTGCCGCACTCGACCAGCGCGTCGACGCCCTTGATCTTCATATACTGCACGCTCTCGCGCCAACGCACGAGGCCGGTCACCTGCTCCACCAGCCGTTGCTTTATCGAATCGGGGTCGCTGAGCTCGGAGGCCAGCACATTAGACACGAGTGGCACGCGCGGCGGCATCAGCACCACCTCCTCCAGCGCGACCTTCATCGCATCGGCGGCCGGCTGCATCATCGGGCAATGGAAGGGTGCGCTCACTGGCAGCATCATGCCGCGCTTGCATCCCCGCGACTTGGCGGCCTCGATGGCGCGCTCGACCGCTTCCCTGTGCCCACTGACGACGATCTGCCCCCCACCATTGTCGTTGGCGACCGCGACCACCTCTCCCTGGGCCGCTTCCTTGCAGGCTTCCTGGGCGGCCTCCAGCTCGATCCCGAGCAGGGCAGCCATCGCTCCGACGCCGACAGGCACGGCCTTCTGCATCGATTGCCCGCGCAGCTTGAGGAGGCGCGCGGCATCCGGGAGCTTGAGAGCGCCGGCCGCAGCCAGCGCCGAATATTCCCCGAGCGAGTGGCCGGCGACATAGGCGGCGAGCGACGGCAGCGGCTTGCCTCCGTCCGTCTCCAGAATCCGGGTGACGGCGACGCTCACGGCCATGAGGGCGGGCTGGGCGTTCTCCGTCAGGACGAGGTCGCTCTCCGGCCCCTCCCGCATCAACTTCGAGAGATTCTGCTTCAGCGCCTCGTCGACTTCGCCGAAGACCTCTCGGGCGGTGGCAAAGGCGCCGGCGAGGTCGGCTCCCATGCCAACGGCCTGCGATCCCTGTCCCGGAAAGACAAAAGCCCGACTCATGCGCGTTTTCCCCTGGATTCGCCTTGAATTGCGGCAGTCATACCGGCGTAACCAACGCAGTCAAGCCGCGCGGGGAATACTTGCTTTCAGGCCTCTTGCCTGTATAACCGCGCCTCTTCGGGGCCTGAGTAGGCCCTGATCTCCTTGCCGCCCCGGCGCATTCCGCGATGGGACGGCTAGATCCGGCCGGTTCCTTGGAACTCCGGGTCGCTAACAGCCATAAGGAGCCGCATCTACATGGCACTCTACGAGAATGTCTTCATTGCGCGTCAGGACGTTGCGACGACGCAGGTGGAGGCTCTGACCACCCAGTTCTCCGAACTGGTCACCAGCATGGGCGGCACCGTCTCCAAGAAAGAGTATTGGGGCCTGCGCTCGCTGACCTACCGCATCAAGAAGAACCGCAAGGGTCACTACACCCTGCTCAACATCGACGCCCCTGCGGCGGCGGTGAAGGAGCTGGAGCGCACGATGTCGATCAACGAAGACATCATCCGCTACATGACCGTGCGTGTCGACGAGCTCGAGGAAGCGCCGTCGGCCATCATGGTGCGCAGCGCCGAGAAGTCCGACCGTCCGGGCGGCGATCGTGGTGATCGCTGGGGCGATCGCCCGCCGCGTCGCGAGCGTCCGCGCTTCGGTGACGAGGGCGGTGTCGCTCCGTCGGTTGCTGACACGGGAGAGGAAGCATGAGCGCCCAACGTCGTCCGTTCACCCGCCGCCGCAAGAGCTGCCCGTTCTCCGGCGCCAATGCTCCGAAGATCGACTACAAGGACGTTCGCCTCCTGCAGCGCTTCATTTCCGAACGCGGCAAGATCGTTCCGAGCCGCATTTCCGCGGTCTCGTCCAAGAAGCAGCGTGAACTCGCCCAGGCGATCAAGCGCGCGCGCTTCCTGGCGCTCCTGCCCTACCTCATCGCCTAGTCGGGAGACGAAATCATGCCGATGAACGTCATCCTGCTCGAGCGCGTGCCGAAGCTCGGCCAGATGGGCGACGTTGTGAAGGTGAAGCCCGGCTTCGCCCGCAACTTCCTTCTGCCGCAGAAGAAGGCGCTGCGCGCGACCAAGGACAACATCACCTACTTCGAATCGCAGCGTAAGGTTCTGGAGGCGCAGAATCTCGAGCGCCGCCAGGAAGCCGAAGCGGTCGGCGCCAAGATGAGCGACCTGAAGGTCACCATCATCCGCCAGGCCTCCGAGGCGCTCCAGCTCTACGGTTCGGTCACCTCTCGCGACATCGCCGACGGCGCCGGCGCGCAGGGCGTGAAGATCGAGCGCAGCCAGGTCGAACTCGACAAGCCGATCAAGGCGCTGGGCGAACACAAGATCAAGATCCACCTCCACCCGGAAGTCGTGGTCGAAATCTCAGTTTTGGTCGCGCGTTCCGCCGAGGAAGCCGAATTCCTCGCCAAGGGCGGCAGGCTGGTCGCGGAGACCGAGCGTGCGGCTATGGAAGCGGCCGAAGCAGCACAGCGTGCCGCCGACCAGGCCGCCGCGCTGTTCGAGGCCAAGTCGGCCGAGGCTGCCGAGGGCGAAGGCGAGACCGCCGAGGCTGCGGCCGAGGAAACGCCGGCCGACCAGAAGTAAAGCGCGTGCCGACAGGCACCGCGCAGCTCTTCGAACGCATGTCATCGCACCGCGATGGCATGCGTTTTCTTTTGGTGAATCCATGATCTGGCGGCTGGGCGCCGTCGCCGTGGCCGCCGTCGTTGCGCTGCCCCTG
>CAIYWM010001016.1 GCA_903929895.1 uncultured Alphaproteobacteria bacterium | reverse complement strand
GCGATTGTCGGTTATGCCTGCCGTCTTCCCGGCGCGCGGGACAGCGACGCCTTTTGGAAGCTCCTGCGTCACAACCAGTGCAGCGTCACCCAGATCACGCCCGATCGCTTTCCAACCCAGTCATTCTATCACCCCTCTCCCGACCAGATTGGTCGCAGCTATTCCTTCGCCGCCGGCGTAATCGACGATGTGTGGGGCTTCGATGCCACGGCGTTCGGCATGAGCCCCCGAGAAGCCGAGCAGGTCGATCCCCAGCACCGTCATCTCCTCGAAGTGGCCCACGACGCGCTCGCGAATGCGGGCATCCGTCCGTCGCTTCTCGCCGGCAGTCCCGTCGGCGTCTACGTGGGTGCTTCCTCGGTCGACCACGCGGCGCGCTTTTTCGCCGACCCCTCCGCTGCCGGAATGCACATGATGACGGGCAACTCGCTCAGCATCATGGCCAATCGCATTTCCTACACGTTCGATCTGAGAGGTCCGAGCCTGGCGGTCGATACTGCCTGCTCCTCCTCCCTGGTCGCACTGGATCTCGCGGCGGAAGCGATTCGCAGCGGCGCGATCGAGACCGCGATCGTCGGCGGGGTCAACCTGCTCTTGTCGCCGTTCTCCTATGTCGGTTTTTCCCGCGCTTCCATGCTGTCTCCGACCGGGCTGTGCCGTCCGTTCGACGCGTCGGCCGACGGGTATGTCCGTTCCGAAGGCGCGATTGTCGTGGTGCTGCGCTCAATGTCCTCGGCATTGAAGTCCCGCAGCCGCATTCATGCGGTGATCGTCGGCTCCGGCGTGAACCAGGATGGGCGCACGACCGGAATGTCGCTGCCCTCCGCCGATTCCCAGCGGCGACTTCTGGAGCAGGTCTACGGAGACTTCCGGGTCGATCCCGCCGACCTGGACTTCGTCGAGGCGCACGGCACAGGCACGCGGGTCGGCGATCCCATTGAGGCCGACGCGCTGGGCAAGGGCCTTGCGCAGAAGCGTACGCAACCCCTTCCCATCGGATCGGTGAAATCGAATGTGGGCCACCTCGAGCCGGTGTCGGGGCTGGCCGGTCTGCTGAAGTCGGTCATGGCCCTTGATCGGGGACTCGTTCCCGCGACCCTGCATCAGCGCGCGCCGAATCCCGATATTCCATTCGACGAACTCAACCTCGAGGTCATCGCTCAGAACCGCCGTTTGGCGGATCGGCGGGGCCCGCAACTCGTCGGCGTCAACTCGTTCGGATTCGGCGGCACCAACTCCCACGTCATCCTGCGCAGTGAGAAATCCGTCGCGCATCTCGTTCAGGTCAGCAACGCAGCCGCGCCCCCGCCGCTGCTGTTGACGGCGCACAGTGGCGACGCCTTGACGGACCTGGCAAGCCGCTATGTCGAGGCGTGGCCAGCCACGACACGGGAAGCCACCGCCTTCATTTCTGCTGCCGCCTATCTGCGCGACGCGCTACCGCACCGACTTGTTGCAAGGGGTGAGACGACGGACGAGGTCCGGCATCATCTCGCCTCCTTCATCAAGGGCGAGGCGTCCTCCGAGGTGCTGACCGGCCAGGCGCTGGGAAACGACCTGCCCATCGCCTTTCTCTTCTCCGGCAACGGATCCCAGTGGGCAGGCATGGGCCGCGACGCGTGGGAGAGCAATCCGGTCTTCCGCGACGCGCTAAGGGACGTCGACGGTCACTTCGCAAAGGTCCAGAAGTGGTCGATCGTCGACACTCTGTTCGCCGATGATCTGGCACCACGCCTGCGGCGTGCAACCTACTCGCAGCCGCTGCTGTTCGCGCTGCAGGTCGCCACTGTACGCGCGCTCGAAGAGCGAGGCATCGTCGCCAGCGCCACCCTGGGTCACAGCGTCGGCGAGATTGCCGCCGCCTGGTGTGCCGGCGCGCTCAGCCTCGACCAGGCCATCGATGTCGTGGTCGCCCGTAGCCGCCATCAGGAAAGCGTGCGGGGCAGCGGAGGCATGGCAGCGCTCATGCTGAGCGACCGCGAGGCTCGACGCTTCCTCAAGACCGTCGGCGCGCACAGTGTCGAGATCGCGGCCATCAACAGCTGGCGCAGTGTTACGGTCTCTGGAGCCTTTGCGGACATCGACCGTGTGCTTCAGGCGGCAGCCGACATGCGGATCAGTGCGCGGCGTCTCGACCTTGACTATCCGTTCCACTGCGCGCTGATCGATCCCGTTCGCGGTCCGCTGTTGAACGAATTGCAGGGACTACGCCCCCTGCCTCCCCACACGAAGTTCGTGTCGTCCGTCACCGGCGCCG
>CAIYWM010001015.1 GCA_903929895.1 uncultured Alphaproteobacteria bacterium | reverse complement strand
CGGGCGCATCCTGAACGACGAGTCGGTCGAGGCGCTGGTCAAGCAGGCGATCGTGCAGACCGAGGCCGGCGCCGACATCCAGGCGCCGTCGGACATGATGGACGGCCGCATCGGCGCGATCCGCGCGGCCCTCGACGCCAAGGGCTACCAGCACGAACAGATCATGTCGTATGCCGCCAAATACGCGTCGGCCTTCTACAACCCGTTCCGCGACGCCATCGGCAGCTCCGGCGCCCTCAAGGGCGACAAGAAGACCTACCAGATGGACTATGCCAACTCCGACGAGGCCCTGCGCGAAGTGGGCTTCGACATCGAGGAAGGCGCCGACATGGTGATGGTGAAGCCGGGCCTCCCCTATCTCGACATCGTGCGTCGCGTGAAGGACACGTTCGGCGTGCCGACCTACGCCTACCAGGTGAGCGGCGAGTACGCGATGCTGAAGGGCGCCGCCGATCGCGGCTGGCTCGACTGGAACAAGGTGCTGATCGAGACGCTGACCGGCTTCAAGCGCGCCGGCTGCGACGGCATCCTGACCTACGGTGCTATCGACGCGGCGCGGCTGCTCAAGTCCAAATGATAGAACGCCCGTCGGCCCGGCTGATCCTGCTCGATCCGCAGGACCGGCTGTTCCTGTTCAACGTCCACGACCCCCAGGTCTTCGATCCGGCCAATCCGTTCTTCGATCCCTTCTGGGTGATGATCGGCGGCATGGTCGACCCCGGCGAGGACTACCCGCAGGCCGCGGTGCGCGAGGCCGGCGAGGAAACGAAGCTGCCGGTGATCGGCACGCCTCAATGGGTTTGGTCGCGCCAGCGCGTCATGAGCTGGCGCGGCAAGGACGTGCTGCACCGGGAGCGCTTCTTCCTGGCGCGCACCGACCGCAGCGAGATCGACACGTCAGGCCTCGACGAGAAGGAACGAAGCTGGACGCTGGGCCACCGCTGGTGGACCGCCGACGAAATCGCGGCCTCGGCCGAGCGCTTCGAGCCGTTCGACCTCGGCAGGCTCCTGCCGGCGCTGCTGCGCGACGGGCCACCCGCCGATCCGCTGGTTCTATCCTAGCGACGGTCGCGGTCCTCACGGTCGCGCTTGCGCCGCTCCTGCTCTTCCGACGCGCCGCGATAGGCGCGCCATGCCAGCACGAGTGCGACCAGGGAACAGGCCACGCCCACGATCATCGCCATCGGCTCTGCCTCACCCATCTCCGAAGATCCTCACGATGGTCTCGCCTGCCCGATGATCAGCGCCGCATCATGTCCTGAGTGAGGCCTGTTTCAGGCATGCGGACCTGGCCTCGAAAAATCTCGCGACCGCCTGGGCGCTCCACGGAAGCCGGCTGCCCGAACCGTGGAACCCCACATGGCCACCCCACAGCGGCAATAGCGGCAGCAGCGCCTTGTTGGCCGCCCAATCGTAGCCGCTGTACAGCGCGCCCGGAATCCAGGGATCGTCCAGAGCTCCCAGCACCAGGGTCGGCACGCGGATGTCTGCCATGAAGCGAACCGGCTTGCAGCGCTCGTAATAGTCTTCCGCGCCGGCGAAGCCGTGACGGGGCGCAATGAACACCTCGTCGTACTCCCAGATGGTGCGGGATCCGAGGATCGCAGACCTCTCGCTCTCCTCAAGCTGTGCGCCCGGTGCGGTGGCCTCGATCTTCATCATTCCCAGCAGGTGGCGATGGTAGATGAAATTGCGGCGCTCGAGCATCCGGCGGCAGGTCGCCGACAGGTCGAGGGGCGCGCAGACCGCCGCCGCGGCCAGCAGCGGAGCCGCCTCGCCCTCCTCACCCAGATATTTGAGCAGCGTCGCAGCGCCCAACGAATAGCCGACGACGCGGACGCCGCCGGCTTTCAGCTCCGTGGAAAGGTTCGCCAGCAGGGCGCGAAGATCCTGGCTGCGGCCGGCGTAGTATTGTCCGCCGCAGGTTGCCCGCGACGGTCCGGCGCCACGCAGGTTCAACCGAAGGACGCGTTCTCCGGCGTCCAGCAGGCAACGGGCCATGCTGATCATGTAGGAACTCTCCTGCGAGCCCGTCAGTCCGTGAACGAGGATCGTGAGGGGCTTCCCCTCGACGGGCACGGACGGCTGGTCCAGGGTGCAGGCCAGACGGTCACCCGTTCCGTCGCGCAGATCGACGGTCAGCCTCTCCGACGTGTGCGGCGCCAGGTCTTTCCGGGGCGGCCTTATGAAATTGGCCACAGTCTGGAGATCGCCCCCCCACCAGGGGAAGCGCGGACGAAACGGCGGGAGATCGAGGATCACGTCTCCATGTTAGCAAGCCGGTCGATGAATTTCTCCACCGCGAGATCGCACCAGGGCCGCGTACTGTCATGGGCATGGAAACCTATGTTTCCGCTCTGCCGGCCGGTCGATCGAGTATTCCTAGGAGGATATCGCCGGCGCGAGCGGCCATCGGAGACGCGAGGCGCTCGCTCGTATGGGGCGCGAGATCCGTCGCGAGGCCCCCCGTCAGCAGGACCGCGATGGTCTGCAGGTCTGGCCCCCACCACGGAAAGCGCGGCTTGAAGGGCGGCAGGTCCAGAGAATCG
>CAIYWM010001014.1 GCA_903929895.1 uncultured Alphaproteobacteria bacterium | reverse complement strand
CTGATCGATGCGGCGACCGAGGTGAGGGACAAGGGCACCTTCGGCTACCTCGACCGCGCGATCCCGACCGGCGAGCTCAATGCGTTCATGAAGGAGTAGGCGGCAAGGCGCGTGTCCTGGCCGCCGGCCCTTCCCGGCGTCAGGCCTTGTCGACCGCGCCGCCGCTCTCGACCCAGTCCTTGAAAGCGCCGAGGTTGAAGACGCTCGTGTAGCCGAAATCCTTCAGGACCTTGCCGCTCAGGGCCGCGCGGCCGCCGGAGGCGCAATAGACGAGCACGGTCTTGGTCTTGTCGAAGGCCTTGTCGTGGGCCGGCGACTCGGGGTCGGCGCGGAATTCCAGCATGCCGCGCGAGACGTGGACGGCGCCCGCGACCTTGCCGCTGCTGGCGACTTCCGCCGCGTCGCGCACGTCGACGACCAGCGTGTTGCCCTTGGCGATCATCTCCCGGGCCTGGTCCGGCGTCACCCTGGGGACGACGGCGTTCGCCGCTTCCATCATCTGCTTGACGTTCGTGGACATGTATTCCTCCGTACGGTGGCGGGTGCGCGCGATCGGGAATCCCAGTGAGGATTCTCACCCTTCATATAGGGTATCGCAAACCATAAAGATGCGAGGAAACGGTCATGTCGTCTTTGTCCCGTCCCAGGGAGCCGGGCTGAGTTGGCCCGCCTGTTCTATGGCTGGCGAGTCGTCGCGGCCTGCTTCCTCATTGCCGCCGTCGCCTGGTCGCTGGGCCTCTTCGGATCGAGCGTCTACCTGCAGGCGGTGACATCCACGCATGGCTGGCCGATCGCCGAGGTGGCGTCGGCCATCACGCTGTTCTTCCTCGTGAGCGCAAGCATCCAGCGCATCGTCGGCCGCAGCATCGACCGCCGCGGACCGCGGCCGGTCCTTCTGCTGGGGCTTGCCAGCATGGCGGCGGGCGTGGCGCTGATCGGCCAGGTGTCGGCGCCGTGGCAACTCTATCCCTGCTTCGCGCTGCTGGGCTTCGGCTGGTCCACACTGTCGATGACAGGAATCACCACCACGGTGGCGCCTTGGTTCGAGCGTCACCAGGGCCGCTCGATGACCCTTGCCATCATGGGCGCGAGCATCGGTGCGATTGCGGGCGTGCCCTTGCTGCTGCTGTCGATTGGTGAACTGGGCCTCGGGCGCGGTCTGATCGCGGCGGCCATCACGGCCGTCCTGCTCGTGGGCCCCCTGATCGCGGTCGTGTTGCGCTATCGCGGTCCCGCCGATCTCGGCCTGCTGCGCGATGGCGAGGTCCCGCAGGGAGATGCCCCGCCGAAGGTCTCTCTGGCGCCGATCGCCACGCCGGCCAATCGCCGCCTGCTCCTGTGGAGCACAACCATCGCCTTTGCGCTCGGCCTCACCATCCAGATCGGCTTCATCACCCACCACGTCGCGCTGGCGGAACCGTTGATGGGGCGCGCAGGGGCGGGGCTGCTGGTCAGCGAGGCGGGCGTCACGGCCTTCATCGGCCGCCTGATCCTGGCGCGCATCGTCGACCGCGTGGATGTGCGGCGGCTGGGCTGCGCCGTCATGATCGCCCAGGCGCTGTCGCTGCTCGCCATCTCCTTCTGGCCGACCGTACCTGTCCTCGTCGCCGCAAGCCTGGTCTATGGCTACGGCATCGGCCACGTGACGACGCTGGGTCCGATCGTGGTCCGGCGCGAGTTCGGCGCGGCGGCCTTCGGCACGACCTACGGCACGGCCGCCACCGTGATCCAGCTCACCTCGGCCTTCGGGCCCGCGCTGTTCGGCTTCCTGCGCGACGGGTTCGGCAGCTACGGGCCGGGCTTCGTCATCGCCGCCCTCGTGACGCTCGTCGGCTGCGCAGCCCTGTTCATCGGCAGCCGCGGTGGGCGCATAGTGCCGGCCGATGGGTCAGGGAGTAAAACATGAGTACCAGTGACATCACGCGCGTGCCCAATCCGAGGGTGCCGGCCAAATCCTCGGTCGCGATCTACCGGCTGCCCGGCGGCGGCGGCTTCCTGTGGGGCGTGGCGACCTCGCCGGACCGCACGCAGGACATCCGGGTCCAGACATTGGGGGCGCTGGGCGTCATCGACGGCTACCTGAAGGACGCGGGCCTCGACCGGACGCGCATCGTGAAGGCCGAGATCGTCGTCACCGACCACGACAACAAGCCCGCCTTCGACGAGGCCTGGGCCACCTGGATGCCGGCCAATCACGGCCCGGTCCGCTCCTTCGTGCAGTCGGTCATGCCCGAGGGCGACCTGATCGAGATCATCATCACGGCGGCGCTGTAGGGGCCGAGGCAGGGGTGCGGAAAGGCGAGTTGCCAGTCGGAATGCTTTCGGCAATGAAGTCGGCATGGACACCATCATCTCCCCGGTAGCAGCGCACGGTACGGCAACTGAACATTTCGACGTGCTGATCGTCGGGGCCGGTCTTTCGGGCATCGGCGCCGCCTGGCATCTGCAGAAGAACTGTCCGGGCAAGAGCTACGCGATCCTCGAAGGGCGCGCCGCGAGCGGCGGCACCTGGGACCTGTTCCGCTATCCCGGCGTGCGCTCGGATTCGGACATGTACACGCTGGGCTACCGGTTCCGGCCGTGGAAGGACGCCAAGGCCATCGCCGACGGCCCCTCGATCCTGAGCTACATCCGCGAGGTCGCGAGCGACCACGGTATCGATCGCCGCATCCGCTACGGCCATCGCGTGGTCGGTGCCTCATGGTCGACGCCCGACGCCCGGTGGACGGTCGAGATCGAACGCGGCGGCGAGCGCGTGTTCATTTCCTGCGGCTTCCTGTGGATGTGCAGCGGCTACTATCGCTACGAGGCCGGCTACCTGCCTGAATTCCCCGGCATCGACGCCTTCAAGGGCCGGGTCGTGCATCCGCAGCACTGGCCGCAGGATCTCGACTATGCCGGCAAGAAGGTCGTGGTGATCGGCAGCGGTGCGACCGCGGTGACGGTGGTGCCGTCGATGGCCGAGACGGCCAGCCATGTCACCATGCTGCAGCGTTCCCCGACCTACGTCGTGGCGCGGCCGGCCGAGGACCCGTTCGCCAACAAGCTGAGGCGCCGGCTGCCGCTCAAGCTCGCCTACATGCTGACGCGCTGGAAGAACGTGCTGATGGGCATGTATTTCTACCAGATGTGCAAGCGCCAGCCGGAGAAGGTGAAGAGCCTGATCCTGGGGGGCGTGCGCCAGATGCTGGGGCCGGACTACGACGTCGCCAAGCACTTCACGCCGAAATACAATCCCTGGGACCAGCGGCTCTGCCTGGTGCCCGACGCCGACCTGTTCCGCGCCATCCGCAAGAAGAAGGCGTCGGTCGTGACCGACCAGATCGAGACCTTCACGGAGAAGGGCATCAAGCTGAAGTCGGGTGCCGAGCTCGAGGCCGATGTGGTGGTGACGGCGACCGGCCTGGTCGTGCAATCACTGGGCGGCGCCAAGCTGGTTGTAGACGGCAAGCCGGTGAAGCCGTCGGACACGATGATCTACAAGGGCATGATGTATTCCGACGTGCCCAACCTCGCGTCGATCTTCGGCTACACCAACGCCTCGTGGACGCTGAAAGCCGACCTGGTCTGCGAATATGTCTGCCGGCTCCTGAACCACATGGACCGCAAGGGCTTCACGAAGGCCATGCCGCACAACAGCGACCCGACCCTCACCGAGGAACCGTGGGTCAACTTCTCGTCCGGCTACATCCAGCGCGCCCTGCCGCACCAGCCCAAGCAGGGCAGCAAACGGCCGTGGAAGCTCTACCAGAACTACGTGCTCGACCTGTTGACGCTCCGGCACGGCTCGCTGCGCGACAAGGCGATGGTGTTCTCGAAATAGATGGGCGCGCAGACAAACTCGCCGGCCCGCATCCTGATCGCGAGCCTCGTCGGGACGACGATCGAATTCTTCGATTTTTATATCTTCGCCACGGCGGCGGTGCTGGTCTTCCCGCACCTGTTCTTCCCCAACAGCGACCCCGCCTCGGCGGTGCTGCAGTCCTTCGCGACCTTCTCCATCGCTTTCTTCGCCCGGCCGCTGGGCGCGGCGGTGTTCGGTCACTATGGCGACCGGATCGGCCGCAAGGCCACGCTGGTGGCAGCACTCATGACCATGGGCCTGTCGACGGTCCTGATCGGCTTCCTGCCGGGGTATGAGACGATCGGCGTCTTTGCGCCGCTGCTGCTGGCTGTCTGCCGCTTCGGCCAGGGGCTGGGCCTGGGCGGCGAATGGGGCGGGGCCGTTCTGCTGGCCACCGAGAATGCGCCGCCGCACCGCCGCGGCTGGTACGCGATGTTTCCCCAGCTCGGCGCACCG
>CAIYWM010001013.1 GCA_903929895.1 uncultured Alphaproteobacteria bacterium | reverse complement strand
CAACCGGCAGGCGGCGATGATCGGCTACATCAACGCGTTCGGCCTCTATACGGCGGCCTCGGCAATGGCGATCCCGCTGATCCTGCTGATCGGCCGGCGCGCCAGAAGATAAAAGGAGGAAACGAGCATGGCGATCAAGGTCCTGGAAATCCATCACACGGGCTACCGGCTCGACACCGGCGCGGAGAAGCTGGAGGACACGGCCAGCTTCTACAGCGACGTACTGGGCCTGCACCGCGACAAAGGCCGCCCGACCATTCCCGGCATTCCCGGCCTCTGGATCAATGTCGGCGAGGTCGGCCAGATCCACCTGTTCGGCGGCGACCAGCCCTCACCGGTCGCCAAGGGGCCAGGCCAGGACCCGACCTTGCCGCATATCGCGCTGGCCGTCGCCGACATCGTCGAGAGCCGCAAGGAACTCGAACGCCTGGGCATGAAATACTGGGCGATCGAAGGCCTCACGAGTCCCGATTCGCTGCAGCTCTTCCTCAACGATCCGTGCGGCAACATGGTCGAGCTGCACCAGGTCGACAAATGCCGCTGCACGGCGCGCAATCGTCTTTAGGCCAACGGCGCTGACCGCGCTTCCTGGTAGGCCGCCCGCGCGATCCTGGCGGCCTTCAGCGCTGCCTCGCGCCTGTCGGCCGCGCGGTCGTCCAGCGCGTAGAGCAGGCCTGCGCAGAAGATGAAGGCTCCGCCGAGGACGTAGTAGTGCCAAGCCTCGAGGTAGAGGCGGAAGGTCACGACGACAAGCGGCACCGGGATGAACAGCAGGGCGAAGCGAATCCACGAACCGCGGTTATAGCGTCGCACGGCTGCCCTCGCCTGCTTCCGCCGCGCCCACATTTCCCGCCGCAGTGCGTCGAAATCGGGACGTGGTTCAACGCTCACGCGCCCGTCCTCCTGTCCGGGTCATCTCGCGGGCGACCAGCCGCGCCGCCGGTCCGCTGCGGGCTGCCGAGTCCGGCTTCACCAGATTGCCGATCTCGAAGCGCAGGAGCTGTACCTCGGGATGCAGAACGGCCGCCTGCCGCATCGCCTCCGAGCCCAGCACGACCTTGGCGAAGTTCGGCGGCCGCTCTCCCACGGTGCGGGGATATTCGAGATCGACCATCGCGGCGAGCGACCAGGCCTGCCGGCTGACCTCCGCCGCCCGCGGCAGGTAGGCCGCCGCAACACCGTCGAGACTTCCACTCCAATTCGCCAGCACATCGCGCAGAGCGACGGCATGGCCGGCCGCGACCGACATGCCCTGGCCGAACGTCGGATTGAAGCTCGAAATACAGTCTCCGATCGGCAGCAGTCGTGGCGGCAGACCCGTTGCGCGCTCGAAATGCCGCCACCGTGCCTGGGCGATCCGATAGCGCCGCACCGGCGTCAGCGGCACGGCCTCGCGCAGACGCTCGGCAATGTCGGGCACCGGCAGGGCCGCGGCGTAGGCGCGGAAACCATCGAGATCGTCCGGCACCCTGTCGTCGAAGCGACTACACAACGTGATCAGCCACTCGTCGTTTTCGATCGGACAGACCAGTCCGTAACGGTCGTCTGGAGGCTGTGGGATGCAGGCGATGAATCGCCTTTCGCCGCGAAAGCTCGGCGGCTTGGCAAAGCGCACCGAGCTGTAGCTCACCTCGATGCCGAGGACCGTTTCCGGCGCGCTGACGTCCGACAGGAGCTTGTCCCCTCGCCCCGTCGCGATCACCGTCAGGTCGGCGGCGGACGGGCACCGCTCGACCGGTGTCCGATCGCGGATCACGACATTGGCGAGCTGAAGCACCTGCCGTCGCAGCACGTGTTCGAAAGCCGACCGGCTCATCATGAGCTGGCTGTAACCAAGGTCGCGCGTCGCCTGCCAGGCATCCCGCTCCCAAATGGAGACATCCTCGGTCAGGCGTACCTCGGTCGCCCCGGCGGCCAGCAAAGCCGCGCGTGTGCCGGGGATCAGGCTCTCCAGCGCGAGTTCGCCGCCCTTCAAGAGGATGTGTACCTGCAGCTCCTGCGGAACGCCCTTCCGCGGGCACGGCGCGTCCGGCAGTTCATCCTTGTCGAGGAGCTCGACCGTTTCGAAGAACGGTGCGAGCGCGGCCGATGCCGCGAGCCCTGCGATGCCCGCTCCCACGATGACGGCGCGTGCGCCCAGCCTGCCCTCGGTTATCATGCGGCAACAATAGACGGTGACGGGAGGTTTCAGGAAATGAAGTCGTTGACGCGACGCACCACGATCGCCGCCTTGCTGGCGGCCCTGCCGGCCGGCGGCGCCCTCGCACAGGGCGGCTATCCCGACAAGCCGATCCGACTGGTGGTGCCTTTCGCGCCCGGCGGCAATGCCGATCTCACGGGCCGCCTCTTCTCCGAGGCCCTAGCCAAGCCGCTGGGGCAGCAGGTGATCGTCGAGAATCGCGGTGGCGCCGGCGGGGCGATCGGCGCCGAGGCCGTCGCGAAGTCACCGCCGGACGGCTACTCGCTGGTCCTGGGCTCCACCGGCACGTTCCTCGTGAGCCCGCGCATGACCGGCGGCAAGCCGCCCTACACCCTGGCGAGCTTCGCGCCGGTGGCGTTGCTCAGCACCTCGCCCATGGACATCGTGGTCAACGCCAACAATCCGATCAAGGACTGGCCGGCCATGCTCGCCTGGCTGCGCGCGAACCCGGGCAAGCTCACGATCGGGCATCCCGGCAACGGCAGCACCAATCATCTCGCCCTGCTGCAGATGCAGAAGGCGCTCGACGTGCGCTTCAACATCATCCCCTACAAGAGCAATGGACTGGCGCTGAACGATCTCCTGGCCGGTCAGATCGACGCGGTGATCGACCAGGTGCCGGCTTCGATCGGGCACATCCGTGGCGGGCGCCTGCGCGCCATCGTCGTGACGACCGCGCGCCGGGCCGGCCAGCTTCCCGATACGCCGACCCTCCAGGAGATGGGCGTCAAGGATTTCGCCGCCACGACACCGATCATCCTGATGGCGCCGCCCGGCACGTCGCCCGAGATCGTGACGAAGCTGAACCAGGCGGTGGCGAAGGCTCTCGCCGACCCGGCCGTGAAGGAGAAGTTGAACGGTCTCGGCGCAGAGACCGAGGCGCTCACCCCGCAGCAACTCACCCTGTTCCTGCAGAAGGAAGATGCGGCGATCGAGGAACT
>CAIYWM010001012.1 GCA_903929895.1 uncultured Alphaproteobacteria bacterium | reverse complement strand
TCGCGGCGGCAGGCGACGGGCCATTCCACGGCATCCCCTTCGTCGTGAAGCAGCTGATGGCCGATTGCGCCGGCACGCCGACCACGGTCGGCTCGCGCTTCTTCGCGAAGGAGCCGGTGGCCGCGAACGACAGCGCGGCGGTGGCGCGCATGCGTCGCGCCGGCCTGGTGATCGTGGGCCGCAGCAACACCAGCGAGTTCGGCCTCGCGCCGACGACGGAGCCCGCCTTTGGCGGCTCCACGGTCAATCCCTGGCGCGTCGACCTATCGCCGGGCGGCTCGTCCGGCGGTTCGGCGGCCGTGGTGGCGGCGCGGGCGCTGCCGATGGCCCATGCGACCGACGGCGGCGGCTCGATCCGTATCCCGGCCTCGCTGTGTGGCCTGTTCGGGCTGAAGCCGTCGCGCGGCCGCATCAGCCTGGCGCCGATCGGCGAGACCCTCTCCGGGGCGGGCGCCCAGCTCTGCGTCTCGATCTCGGTGCGCGATAGCGCGGCGCTGCTCGACGCGCTGGCGGGCGGCGAACCGGGCGATCCCTATCGGGCGCCAGAGGCCGAAGGCTCCTTCCTGGAGGCGACTCGACGGTCCCCGGGGCGGTTGCGCATCGCCTTCCTGCGCAAGCCGGTCGGCTGGGATACGATGGATCCGGCTCTGGTCACGGCTGTCGAGCAGGCTGCGAAACGGTTGGAAGCGCTCGGCCATCACGTCGAGGAGGCGGTGCCGGACTACGATCCGGTCGCGACCGGAACGGCCTTCGGAACCGTGATGTGCGCCAACACCTTCACCAACATCCAGGTGCGTGCCAATGGCCGCGTCCCGGGACCCGAAGATCTCGAGCCGGTGACCCGGCTCTATGCGCAGAAGGGCGGCGGCGTCAGCGCCCAGGACTATATCCGCGCCGTGCAGACCTTCCATCGCACGGGCCGCCAGCTCGGGGCCTTCTTCGAGCGGTTCGACATTCTCCTCTCGCCGACGATTGCCCGCACGTCGCTGCCGCTGGGCACCGTGCGCATGGACGGCACTCTGGAGGAATACGAGGCGGGGCTCGCGCCGATGGTGGCCTTCACCTCGGTCTGCAACGCCGCCGGTGTGCCGGCCATGTCGGTACCGCTCGCGTGGACTGACGATGGCCTGCCGATCGGGATGCATTTTGTGGCACGCTACGGTGCCGAAGCCACTTTGTTGTCACTGGCTGCCCAGCTCGAGCAGGCGCATCCATGGCGCGAGCGGCGGCCTGAAAAGGTGCAGTGATGGGAAAAGTCTGGCGGATGGCGGTTGCGGGATTCGTGGCCGGGGTGCTGAGCGTGCTGGTGTTTCATCAGTGGGGCTTCTACGCCGCCGCGGAACTCGGCTTCGGCCGGCCCAATCTCTACAGCATGCGGCCAGTGCCGCCCTGGGGCATTCCAACCATAGCGTCGCAAGCCTTCTGGGGTGGTCTTTGGGGTGCCCTGGGCGCCTTCGTCGTCGCACGCCTTCCCGGCATCTTGAACGGGGCTCTGGGCTGGATCCTCTTCGCGGTCACGCTTGTATTGGCAGTGAACTGGTTCGTCGTCCTGCCGATCAAGGGTGCACCGATCGGCGGCGGCTGGCGGTTGCCGGGCGTCGCGGTCGTGCCGATCGTCTATGCCCTCTGGGGCTTCGGCATGTGGGTGTTCTACGGGCTCGTCCGCAGGCTGCTGAAGTAGCCGGACGGGCGGCTGGGGTCAGAGCTTGCGCATCACGATCTGCGAGCCGCCGCCCCAGATCGGAAGATAGGCCATCTTGTAGCCGGCACCGCCGGTCACGATCGGATGGATCGCCTCCGGGGAGGCGGCGACGTCCTTGCCCTGGTCGAACAGGTACTGCTGGACGCGCCTGATGTCCCAGCCCTCGTGTCGCGCGATCTTGTCGGCGAGTTCGCCAATGACACGCTCGGTCGACTTCACGTTGCCCTGCGCATCGCGCGC
>CAIYWM010001011.1 GCA_903929895.1 uncultured Alphaproteobacteria bacterium | reverse complement strand
CGGCGCCGTGGCGCTGGGCGGCCTGGCCGACGTCTACGGCCGGCGCCGCATGTTCGTGATCGAGATGCTGGTCTTCGTCATCTTCCTGGCCGGCCTGACCATCGCACCGAATTTCGCCTGGCTGGTCTTCTTCCTGTTCGGCGTCGGCGTGGCGCTGGGCTGCGACTATCCCACCGCGCACCTCGTGATCTCCGAGAGCATTCCCAGTCGCGACCGCGGCAAGCTGGTGCTGGCCGCCTTCGCCTTCCAGGCGATCGGCGCTCTCGCCGGCACGGCGCTGGGCTTCGTGATCCTGACCTTCGATCCCTCGCTCCAGGCGTGGCGGTGGATGTACGCCACGGCGATCGTGCCGGCCGCCTTCGTCGTGATCGCCCGGCTTTTCGTCAGCGACAGCGGCCAGTGGCTGGTGAGCCGCGGCCGCCGTGCCGAGGCCGAGGCCGAGCTGCGGCGGCTGCTGAAGCGCACGCCGCAATATCCCAAGCAGGTGCGCCTGGCCGGGAGCGACGACCCCGCCCATCACAGCCACCACCGGCACGGACGCTGGGCCGACCTCTTCAACAAGAAGAACCGGCGCGCCACCATCCTGGCCTCGGTTCCCTGGTTCCTGCAGGACCTCGGCACCTACGGCATCGGCATCTTCACGCCGACCATCCTCGCCCACACGATCGGTCACGAGGTCACCAACGCCCATAACGTGTCGGCCATCATCGCCCGCGACCTCGAGGGCGCGAAGGGAGCGGCGCTGGTGGATACGCTGCTGATCGTGGGCATCCTCGCCGCGGTGCTGATGTCCGACAAGGTCGGCCGGATCCGGCTCCAGGTGCTGGGCTTCCTCGGCTGCGCCGCCGGGCTCGCGATGGCGGCGCTGCAGTCGCATGTCGAGGAGCCGGCGCGCACGATGCTGCTGTTCGGCGGCTTCATGCTGTTCAATTTCATGACCAACCTCGGGCCCAATTCGCAGACCTATCTGCTGGCCGGCGAGGTCTTCCCGACCCACATCCGCGGCAAGGGTGCGGGCTTCGCCGCCGCCTTTGCCAAGATCGGCGCCGTGCTAACGGCCTTCATCTTCCCGGTGATCCTGGCCGATACCGGCACCGACTTCCTGCTGACCGCCCTCGTCTTCACCTCCCTCCTCGGCGCGCTGATCACCTGGTGGTTCCGCATCGAGACGGCAGGCGTCAATTTGGAGGAGATCGGGCGCTGAAACCCGCAGGCCGCGCTTCGCATGACGCGGCCGCGCGGGTACCTTCGGTGAAATGGACTCGCCGATCCGGGAGCTGCTGCGCTCGCCCGACTTTCTAAGGCTGTGGCTGGTGGGCGCCTTCGCCAACGCGATGCGCTGGCTGGAGCTGCTGGCGTCGGGCCTGTTCGCCTGGGAAGTCACCCATTCCGCCTTCGCCGTCACCGTCGTGGTGGCGCTGCGGCAGATCCCGCAGCTCCTGTTCGGCGCCTTCGCCGGCGCCATTTCCGAGGCGCTGAACCGCAAGCTGATCTTCATGCTGGCGCTGGTCGTGCCGGCGGTGATCTCGACCCTGCTCGCCACCCTGGCCTTCACCGGCCATCTCGAAGTCTGGCACGTGGCGCTGGGCAACCTCGTCTCCGGGATCATGTGGTCGACCGAGATGTCGACGCGCCGGCGCATGGTCGGCGAGGTCGCGGGACCGCACCGCATCGTCAATGCCATCGCCCTCGACAGCGTGACCTCGGCCGCCACGCGCGCGGTGGGACCGCTGCTGGGCGGCATGGCCTTCGAGTGGCTGGGCATGAAGGGCGCCTACACCGTCACCGCCCTCGTGCAGTTCGCCGGCGCCTTCGCCATCGCGGGCCTCGCCCACGTACAGGTGGCGCGGCGGCTCGACCTGCTGCGCATCCCGCACGAGATCGCCGACGGGCTGCGCTTCGCCTGGACGCGGCCCACCATCCTGCTGGTGTTCGGCGTCACCATCGTCACCAATGCCTTCGCCTTCGCCTATTCGGGCCTCGTGGCGCCGCTCGGCCAGGGCGAGTTCCACGTCTCGCCGGCGCTGGTCGGCCTGCTGGCGGCCGGCGAGCCGCTGGGGGCGCTGATGGGCGGGGCGCTGATCGCGGCCGGCATCGTGCGCATGGACCGCCGCCTTGCCTTCGCCGGCGGCGCCGCGCTGTTCATGGCCGCGCTCATCCTGATGGCGCTGTCGCCGTTCTATTGGCTGGCCTTCGCACTGCTCGTGATCGGCGGCTTCGGCACGGCGGGCTTCGGCAACATGCAGTCGACCCTGATGCTGACCGAAGCACCCCCGGAGATGCGCTCCCGCCTGATGGGCGTCGTTACCGTGTGCATCGGCACGGGTCCGCTCGGCCAGCTCGCGGCCGGTGCGCTTTCCGATGGGCTCGGCACGCGCGGCGCGGTGATCGCGATGGCGGCGGTGGGACTGGTGCTGACGGGCGCGATGGTGTTGGCGCTCAATAAGGCCCCCCCTGCTCCTTCATCGACTTGAGTAATGGCTTCGCCACAACGGAACAGCAGCAATGCTGCTGTTCCGGCAAAAATGCAGGCGTTCATTCGCATGCCAGGGCTGCGTAAAACGCTGATTATCGCGAAGTCAGCATTGGCAATCTACTTGCCCACGAGTGAAGCGCCTCGATTAAGCGGCGCGATTCACTCCGCCAATTTAGAT
>CAIYWM010001010.1 GCA_903929895.1 uncultured Alphaproteobacteria bacterium | reverse complement strand
GCGCAGGCCTACCAGGAGAAGAAGACGGCGCTGCAGGCGGCGGAGCGCAAGCGCAGCGGCAACCTCATGGTGTGCGCGCTCGAGGACGTGGTGACGCCGCAGGCGCTGGCGGCCGCCGGCTGCGAGTGGGCGCCCGCGGACAGCGACTACCTCGCCTCCGTCGTGCTCGTCGTGCAGAAGCCGCAGGAGGAGGCCTTCCTGGCGGGCTACGCGCAGCTCGACGGCGCCTCGGTGCCGCTGGGGCCCGAGGGCCGGCGCGACGCGGTGCGCGGCTCGCCCGTCGTGCCCGGCTCGGCGCGGCGCGTGGCCGAGGACAAGGACGGCTACGTGCTCTACGTGCTGCTGACGCTCAAGAAGTTCGGCGAGAGCTTCCGCGCCGCGTGCCGCGAGAAGCGCCTCGCCGTGCGCGACTTCGCGCTCGACCCGGCGCAGGCGGGCGCCGCCGCGCGCCAGGTGGCGCAGCTGCAGAAGGAGCTGACCGAGCGCCTGGCGGTGCTCAAGTCCGAGAGCCGCCGCAAGTACAAGGAGGCGCTCTCGCTCACGCTGCACGTCAAGGCGCTGCGCGTCTTCGTCGAGAGCGTGCTGCGCTTCGGCCTGCCCGTGGCCTTCACGGCCGTGATCATTAAGCTCAAGCGCAACAAGGCGCCCGGCGCCGGCGCCGAGAACGCGCTCAACGCCGCGCGCCTGCTCGAGGGCGTGCGCGCCACGTGGAAGCGCGTGGCCAAGGACCGCAACCACGGCGCCGTGCAGGCCGCCTACGACCTCAGCGGCGCCGGCGCCGCCAAGTCGGCGGCGCAGGGCGGCGGCGCCGACCCCGTCATCGCGGGCGTCAGCGATGCCGCTGGCGGAGCCGCCAACGCCAACCCTTTCGTGCTGCTCGACTTCGAGGTCAAGGAGGACACGGGGCCGATCGCGTCGAAGGGGACATAGAGGGGGGTGTTCACGTCTTTCCCTCGCCCACACTGATTAGTCGCGCTGACGAGTCGCGCTGACACCCGTCACACGGCGCCCTGCCCGAGACTCCTCCGGCCCTGCAGGCGGGCGAGCGCGTGGTTGTCGCGCGCGAGGCGGCGCTTGACGGCGCCCGGCACGCTCGGGATGAGCTCGGGCACGAGCAGGCGTAGGCTCAGCACAAGGTGCTCGGCCAGGAAGACGACCAGGATGCGGCCACCCTCGCTGAGCGGCCAGCTGCCGAAGAGCGCCTCGAAGGAGGCCGTCGAGAGCGCGAGGTGCACGCAGTTGGTCAGCACGGCCATCATGCTGAGCAGCGAGAGCACGTTGAGCCACACGCCGATGCCGCCGGACTTGTGCGCGGGCGGCCGCTGCGCGATGTGGCAGAGCTTGAAGCCGTCGCTGCGCATCTCGACGAGGTTGTTGACGAGAGCGCAGGCGGGCGCGAGCGGGAAGGCCCAGGAGAAGAAGGTGACCATGCCGAACTGCAGCAGCATCTGCGCGTAGTCGTCGAAGGAGTCGTACTGCGGCATGCGGCTCTCGACCCAGGCCTGCTGCTTGGCGTGGCGCATGAGGCGTCGGCCGCGCCGCCCCTCGGTCAGGCCGCTGTCCTCGGCGTGCTGGAGGCGGCGCGCGAACTTGCAGGCCTGCACGCGCGCCCAGCAGAGCGGCAGCATCACCTCGAGCAGCTTGCTCCAGACCTGGCCGACGACGAGGAAGGTGGCGAGCTGCACGCTGAGCTGCATCGCGCTCTGCTGCGGTGAGAAGCCGTAGTAGAAGAGCGACACGAAGCTGACGGAGAAGCGGAAGGAGAAGACCTTGGCAATGCGGTGGTTGCGGAACTGCGACTCGGTCGCGTGGTTCTCCCACTCGTTGAAGCGCAGCGCGAGCGCGCCAAAGACAAAGTCGACCACCGGCATGAGCATGCCGAGCACAACCGGCGGCAGCACCATGACGAGCCACCAGCGCCAGTCCGAGCTCGCCTCGAAGTACGTGGCCAGCCGGTTCACGTCCACCGTCAGGTGCTGCAGGTCGAAGCCGGCCGCCAGGCCCGGCGCCGGCGAGGGCGAGGGCGAGGGCAGCACGACCGGCACCGCCGGCGCCGGCGCCGCGGGCGAGGCGCCGCCG
>CAIYWM010001009.1 GCA_903929895.1 uncultured Alphaproteobacteria bacterium | reverse complement strand
CTCAAGGTCGTGTTCGACAAGTTCAACGAGGCAGGTGGCATCAACGGCCGCAAGATCGAGATGGTGGTTCGCGACTCCAAGGGCGCGCCGCAGGAAGCCGCCAAGGTGACGCGCGATCTCATCAACAACGACAAGTGCGAGATCATCCTCGATGCCGAGGCGTCGAGCGCCGCCTTCGCCGTCCAGGAGGTCATCCGCGAGATCGGCGTCCTCTGCCTCCACTCCAATTCCGAGACCTCGTCGCTGACGGCCGATCCCAAGCTGCACGTGCCGACGGCTTTCCGGACGGCCCGCCAGGGCATTCACGATGCGATCGGTGGCGGCGACTACGCCGCGAAGATCTCCAAGGCCAAGGGCCTGAAGAAGTGGGCAACCTGTTCGCCGGACTATGCCTATGGCCGCTCGAACACGGCCGAGTTCATGGAATACGCCAAGCACTTCGACGGCAACATCCAGGTCGTCGAAGAATCGTGGCCCAAGCTGTTCCAGCCGGACTATACCGAGGTCGTCACCAAGCTCCTCAATGCCAAGGCCGATGCGATGTATTCGGCGCTGTGGGGCGGCGATCTGGTGGCTTTCATCGACCAGGCCAACCTCTACGGTCTGTTCGACAAGCAGGCGTCGTTCATGGTGAACCTCGGCGACTACGGCGTCGTCGACCAGGTGAAGCAGTTCCCTCAGGGCGTCTACTCGGGAGGCCGCTACAATCGCACGGTGCCGGCCACCAAGGAAAACGAGGAGTGGTACCAGAACTACGTCAAGACGCAGAAGCACAAGCCGACCAACTGGTCGTGGGAGAACGCGGTCGCCGCCGAATTCGTCGTCGAGGCGCTGAAGAAGACCAATGGCGATACCAATGGCAAGAAGATGGCCGAGGCCATCAAGGGCATGACCCTCAAGAGCCAGTTCGGCACCAAGGGGACCGTGACGATGCGGGCCGAGGACAACACCCTGATCGACTACATCATCGGCTACGGCGTCTCGCTCTCCAAGGAGCCCTACGTGGCCGACTTCCAGGCCTCGGCGTGGGAGCCGATCATCGAGCTCGAGAAGCAGTGGAAGAAGAAGCAGGGCTACATTTCCTGATCTCGCGTCGTTTTCGAGTAGGATAAACAGGTGGATCTCGACGCGTTGCTACGCTGCGTCGGGACGACGTCATGCGTCGTCACGCAGCTCACCAGCGGCATGATCATCGGCATGCTGCTGTTCCTGATCGCGTCGGGCGTGACGCTGATCTTCGGCGTGCTCAACGTCATCAACTTCGCGCACGGCTCGCTCTACATGATCGGGGCGTATGCGGCGTGGACCTTCTACCAGCTCACCGGCAGCTACTTCGTCTCCGCATTGGGGGCGGCCGTGGCGGTCGGCATGCTGGGGGTCCTGTTCGAGCGCGTGCTGATGAGCAAGGTCTACGGCTCCAACGTGCTGATGCAGCTTCTGGTCTGCTATGCCGTGGTGCTGATCTCCGACGACCTCATCAAGATCATCTGGGGGCCGGTGCCGCTCTCGATGGGCATGCCGCCCGAGTTCCGGCTGCCGCCGATCCGCTTCATGGGCGGCGTCATTCCGCCCTTCTATCTCTTCATGATCCTGGCCGCGATGGCGATCGGGTTGCTGCTGTGGCTGGTCATCGTCCGCACGCGCTTCGGCAGCATCGTGCGGGCCGCGGCCATCAACGGGCCGATGGTGTCGGCGCTCGGCATCCGGGTGAACCTCTACTATGCCGCCGTCTTCGGCATCGGCAGCGCCCTGGCGGGAGCGGCGGGGGCGCTTGCGGCACCCGTGCGCTCGCTGACGCCGGGCATGGGCTTTTCGATCCTGATCGAGTCCTTCATCGTGACGGTGATCGGCGGCATGGGCTCGATCGTCGGCGCTTTCGTGGCCTCGATCATCATCGGCCTCACGCGCTCCTTCGGCAGCATCGGCTTCCCGCTGTTCGTCGACGGGGTGATGTTCCTGATCATGGCGCTGGTCCTGATCTTTAAGCCCAGCGGCCTGTTCGGCCGCGAGCACCGGTAGGCGGCGATGGCTGGACGTTGGCGTGATCTCGGCCTCGCTGCGCTGGGCCTCCTGCTGCTGATGCTGGTGCCCGTATTCGGTGCGTCGCCGGCCATCCGCGACTTCATCATGTTCGGCATGGCCTACGGTCTGCTGGCCATGTCGCTCAACCTGCTGATCGGCTACACCGGGCTGGTATCGTTCGGCCACGCGATGTTCTTCGCCGCCGGCGCCTACGCGTTCGGCCTCGCGATGCAGTCGGGCAAGTTCTCGATCCCCGGTGCCTTCGCGCTGGCGATCGGTTTCACGGCGCTCATGGCGCTGATCGTCGGCGCGATCTGCGTGCGGCTGAACGAGATCTATTTCGCCTTCCTGACGCTGGCCTTCCAGATGCTGTTCTACAACATCATCCTGGGTTGGGTGTCGTTCACCGGCGGCGACCAGGGATTGATGGGCGGCATTCCACGACCGAAGTTCCTGGGCATCGATCTCGCCGACCGGACGCAGCTCTACATCTTCTGTTCCGTCGCGTTCGTCGTCTGTATCGCCATCCTGCGCCAGGTCGTGACGTCGCCGTTCGGCTACACGCTGCGCATGATCCGCGACAACCAGGAGCGCGCGGCCTTCCTCGGCATCAACGTGATCATGGTCAAGCTGGCCTGCTTCGTCATTTCCGCCTGCATCGCGGGCGTGGGCGGCATCCTGCTCACCCTGTTCGTGTCGGGCGCCTATCCCAATTTCGGCTTCTGGACGACCTCGGGCGAGGCGATCTTCATGATCCTGCTGGGCGGGTCGAACGTCTTCCTGGGCCCGCTGGTCGGCACGGTGATCCTGCGCCTGCTGAACGACATCACGGTCAGCTACACCAGCCACACCGAACTCGTGCTCGGCGTCGTGATCCTGGTGCTCGTGCTCGGCCTGCGCAAAGGCCCGCTCGACCTGCTGGCCGAGCGCTGGGAGAACCGGCGCCAGGCGGCGGCGCAGGCGGTGCGCGATGCGGCCGACAAGGATGCGCAAAAGGGCAGGGACGCCTGAGATGCTCAAGCTCGAGAATCTCAAGAAGTCCTTCGGCGGCGTCGCGGCCACCCGCGACGTGACGCTCGACTTCGCCGACGGCTCGCTGAGCGCCATCATCGGTCCCAACGGCGCCGGCAAGACGACGCTGTTCTACCTGATCACCGGCCGCTTTCCCCCCGACTCCGGGCGCATCCTGCTGGCGGGCGAGAACATTGCGGGCCTGTCGCAGCGCCGGTTCGTGCGG
>CAIYWM010001008.1 GCA_903929895.1 uncultured Alphaproteobacteria bacterium | reverse complement strand
GACGGCGCCTGGATGTCGGCGCCGGCCTCGGTCTGCACGATCGCCTGCTTGACCAGCGCCTCGACCGACTCGTCGTTCAGGATGCGACCGTCGCGCACGATCCCGTCATGGCCGTCGCTGTTGAACGGATCGAGGGCCACGTCGCAGACGATGCCGATGTCGGGAACGGCCTTCTTCACAGCCGTGATGGCGCGGCAGACGAGGTTGCCAGGATTGTAGGCCTCGCGCGCGTCGGGTGTCTTGGCCTTCGGGTCGGTCTCGGGGAAGATCGCTATGGCGGGAATGCCGAGGTCGCGCGCTTCCCTGGCCGCTTCCGCAAAGAGGTCGATCGAGAGGCGATCGACGCCCGGCATGGACGCTACCGGCGTGCGGGCATTCTGGCCCTCCTGGACGAAGACCGGCCAGATCAGGTCGTCGACGGAGAGCTTGTTCTCGGCGACGAGGCGACGGGACCATTCCTCGCCGCGATTGCGGCGCAGTCGGGTCGTGGGATAGCGGCCGAGGGTCGAGAAGCGGGCGGACATGATCCGCCTTATCGCGCGAACCGGTGGGGCCCGCAATGCGGCTCCTTTTCCTGCAGAAAGCCGTCGCCAGAGTTGATACGGTCCTCCCGATGGATTTCACGCTTTCAGAAGACCAGCAGGCCTTCCGCGATACGGCCCGGCAGTTCGCGACCGATCGCATGCTGCCGCAGGCCGCGCGCTGGGACGCCGAGAAGATCTTTCCGGAGGAAGTGCTGCGGGAGGCCGCGGCCCTCGGCTTCGGAGGCATCTACGTGCGCGACGATGTGGGCGGCAGCGGCCTCAGCCGGTTCGACGCGGCGCTCATCATGGAGGAGCTGGCGGCGGCCTGTCCCAGCACGGCGGCCTACATCTCCATCCACAACATGGCCGCCTGGATGATCGACGCCTTCGGCGACGACGAGCAGCGCCGCCGCTTCCTGCCCAGGCTCTGCTCGATGGAGCACTTCGCGAGCTACTGCCTGACCGAGCCGGGCGCCGGGTCCGACGCAGCTGCGTTGGTCACACGCGCCGAACTCCAGGGCGATCATTACGTGCTGAACGGCAGCAAGGCGTTTATCTCGGGCGGCGGGCGCAGCGACATCTATGTCGTGATGCTGCGCACCGGTGGCCCCGGCGCCAGCGGCGTCTCGACCCTGGTGGTCGAGGCGGGAACGCCGGGCCTGTCGTTCGGCAAGCAGGAGAACAAGCTGGGCTGGAACAGCCAGCCGACGGCATCGGTGATCTTCGAGAACTGCCGGGTGCCGGTGGCCAACCGGCTGGGGCCTGAAGGGCACGGTTTCAAGATCGCGATGATGGGTCTCGACGGCGGTCGCATCAATATCGGCGCCTGCTCGCTGGGCGGCGCGCGCGCCTGCCTGGAGACGGCCTCGCGCTACGTGCTGGAACGCAAGCAGTTCGGCAAGCCGCTGGCCGACTTCCAGGCGACCCAGTTCAAGCTCGCGGACATGGCGACGGAGCTCGACGCGGCGCGGCTGATGATCTGGCGGGCCGCCTCGCTGCTGGACGCGAAGTCGCCCGAGGCGACGCAGGCCGCCGCCATGGGCAAGCGCTTCGCGACCGACATGGGCTTCCGCGTGGTCAACGAGGCGCTGCAATTGCATGGCGGATACGGCTACTTGAAGGATTTCCCGCTGGAGCGCTATCTCCGCGACCTGCGCGTGCACCAGATCCTCGAAGGCACCAACGAGATCATGCGCGTGATCATTTCGCGCCGTTTGTTGATGGGATGAAGAATGTCCGAAGCTGAAATTCTGTTCGATGTGAAGGACGGTCTGGGCGTCATGACGCTCAACCGCCCGAAGGTCCTCAACTCGCTGTCGCACGGCATCATCCTCGAGATGGAGCGCGTGATGCCGGAGTGGGAGAAGGATCCTTCCATCAAGGCGGTAGTCCTGCGCGGCGCCGGCGATCGTGCCTTCTCCGCCGGCGGCGACGTGGCCGGCCTCTATCGCGAGATGCGCGACAATCCCGCGGGCACGTTGCGCCGCGACTTCTTTCGCGACGAGTACATCGTAAACCGCCGCATCTACCGCTACGCCAAGCCCTGGATCTCGCTGATCGACGGCATCAACATGGGCGGCGGCGTCGGCCTGTCGGCGCACGGTTCGCACTCGGTGGTGACGGAGAAGTACCTCTTCGCCATGCCGGAAACGACGATCGGCCTCTTCCCCGATGTCGGCGGCGGCTATTTCCTGACGCGCCTGCCGGGCGCGCTGGGCACCTTCCTGGCGCTCACCAGCTATCGCCTCAAGGCGGCGGATGCCGTCTGGGCCGGAATCGCCCATGCCTTCGTGCCGAGCGCCAAGATCGACGAGTTGCAGGCGGCCCTTGGCGCGGCGGACCTGTCCGGCCCGCGGGCCGACGAGAAGGTCGATGCCGTCATTGCCCGATTCCAGGCGGATGCCGGCGAGCAGACGCTGCCGGCGCTCATGCCGGAGATCGATCGCTGCTTCTCGGCCGAGACGCTGCAGGAGATCGTCGCCAATCTGAAGAAGTCGAACAGCGAGTTCGCGCAGAAGCAGCTCGCGGCGCTGATGAAGCTCTCGCCGCTCTCGATGGCGATCACGCTGGAGCAGCTCAGGCGGTGCGCCAACCGGTCGTTCGAGGACACGATGACGATCGAGTACCGCATGTCGCAGCGCTGCATGCAGAAGGGCCACGACTTCTTCGAGGGCGTGCGCGCGCTGCTGATCGACAAGGACCAGAAGCCGCATTGGAATCCCCCGACGATCGAGGGCGTCACCCGTGCCCTGGTCGAGGAACACTTCAAGCCGGTGTCCAACGACCTCTTTTTCAATTGAGGCGGCAGCAACCAAACGGAGGAAACCATGGCGAAGATCGCCTTCATCGGTCTCGGCAACATGGGCGGCCCGATGGCCGCCAACCTGGCAAAGGCCCAGCATCACGTCATGGCGTTCGACCTGTCGGACGCGGCCGTGAGCGCCGCCGTTGAGAAAGGCGCGCACAAGGCCGCCTCCGCCGCCGAGGCGGTGAAGGGGGCGGAGATCGTCGTCACCATGCTGCCCGCCGGCAAGCATGTTCGCGAGGTCTACGAGAAGGACGTCCTGCCGAACGTCGCCAACGGCACGCTGCTGATCGACTGCTCGACCATCGACGTCGAAAGCGCGCGCCACGTGGCGGCGCTGGCCGAGAAGGCCGGCATGGACATGGTCGACGCGCCGGTCTCGGGTGGCGTGGGCGGCGCCACCGCAGGCACGCTGACCTTCATGGTCGGGGGCAGCGAGGCATCCTTCGCCAAGGCGAAGCCGATCCTTGAGAAGATGGGCAAGAATATCGTTCTCGCCGGCACGAGCGGCGGCGGCCAGGCCGCCAAGATCTGCAACAACATGATCCTGGGCGTCTCGATGATCGCCGTCAGCGAGGCTTTCATGCTGGCCAAGCGCCTGGGTCTCGATGCCCAGAAGCTGTTCGACGTGGCCTCCACCGCCTCAGGCCAGTGCTGGGCGCTGACGAACTACTGCCCCGCACCCGGTCCGGTTCCGGCGTCTCCGGCCAACCGTGACTACCAGCCGGGCTTCACGGCGGCGATGATGCTGAAGGACCTGATGCTGGCCCAGCAGGCAGCCAGTGCGGCCGGCGCCAGCACGCCGCTCGGTGCCGAAGCCGCCCAGCTCTTCAGCCTGTTCGTGAACTCCGGCAACGGCGCCAAGGATTTCTCCGGCATCATCAAGATGCTGGACGGCAAGTGAGGGCCGCATGATCACGCTCTACGACCTGGCGTTCGAAGGCGATCGACGGCCCAGCCCGTTCTGCTGGCGCGCCAAGTTCGCGCTTGCGCACAAGGGCCTCGACTACACCAACGTGCCGATGGGCTTCACGGAGAAGGAGAAGATCGCCTTCGCCGATTCCAAGACCGTGCCGGTGATCAAGGACGGCGAGAAGCCGGTCAAGGACAGCTGGGCGATCGCCGTCTACCTCGACGACATGTACCCGGAGAGGCTGCTGCTGAAGAGCGAGATGGGCCGGTCCTACGCGCGCTTCATCAACGGGTGGACGGACACGGTGGTCAACGCCGGGATCTTTCCGCTGATCGTCGGCGACCTCTACGATCGCGTGCGGCCGGAGGACAAGGAATACATCGCCGAGTCGCGCGGTGCGCGGCTGGGGACGAAGGACTTCGCCTCCTTCCAGACGCAGGCCCGGGAGAAGGGGCTGGCGGCTTTCCGTGCCTCTCTCGAGCCGGCACGCCGGGCGCTGCGCGAGCAGAAGTTCCTGTCGGGTGCCGAGGCGGCCTATCCGGATTATATCCTTGCGGGCACCTTCATGTGGCCGCGCACGATCAGCCCACTCGAACTGCTGGAAGAGAGCGATCCGGTCCATGCCTGGCGGGAGCGTATGCTCGACCTGTTCGACGGCATGGCCCGCAAGGCGAAGGCTGCGTAATGCCGGAGACCGACACCAAGCCGTTCGACCCGGCCGAGCATCGTTTCGGTCCCGCCCACTGGTTCGAGGATCTCGTCGTCGGCCAGAAGTTCTATATCAACTCGCGCACCCAGACGGAGGCGCTGTTCTCGGCCTTCCAGCTCGCCAGCGGTGACAATCATCCGATCCACTACGATCGCGAGTACTGCAAGGCGCTGGGGCACCGGGACATGCTGGCCCATGGGCTGCAGGTCGCCATCCAGGGCGCGGCCGGCGGCGGCATCTTCCCGCATTTCGTGGGCGAGTCGCTGGTCGGTTTCCTCGAGCAGTCCTCGCGGTTCCTGAAGCCGGTCTATGTCGGCGACACGCTGTATCCGATGCTCGAGGTCACCGAACTCAAGGCCGGACGTACCACCGGCGTGGCCGTCCTGAAGCTCACGATCCACAATCAGAAGGGCGAACTGGTGTGCGATGGCGAGCACAAGTATCTTGTGAAGAAGCGGCCGCAATAGAGACGGCAGGAGGAGAGAACATGATCGGCGTCATCGCGAAACTGACCATCAAGCCCGGCACCAACGGCGACTTCGAGGCGACCATGAAGGCGCTCCAGGCCAAGGTTCATGCCGACGAGCCCGGCAACAAGCTCTATGCGCTGCACAAGACGGCCGACGTTAACGTCTATGTCATGCTGGAACGCTACGAGAACCAGGCGGCGCTGGAGGCCCATCGGGCCGCCCCGCATTTCAAGGAACTCGGCCGCAAGCTCGGCGACTATCTCGCCGGCCGCCCCGATGTCCAGGTGATGGACGAAGTCTGAGCGACCCAAGGGGCGAGTGAGCGCATGGAAGGGCTTTTCCGCCGCCATACCAAACCCGGCACGGCACCCGGCACGCTGGCCGGGCGCGCGCCGGTTGCTGATGAAGCGCTCGATTTCACCCTGGTCGAGTACACGGCAGACGAGCTCGAAATCCTGCACGAGGTGGAAGTGGACCAGTGCCGCTTCCATCTCGGTACGCCCGGGCATACCTGGATCGACGTCGGGGGGCGGCCCAGCTCGGAAATGCTGCGCAACCTCGGCATGGCATTCAACCTGCATCCACTGGCGCTCGAGGATGTGTTCCACTCCAACCAGCGCAGCAAGCTCGACCTGTTTGATGGCCAGGGCTTTATCGTCCTGAACGACCCGGCCTATGAAGACTGCGTGCTCAAGGGGCAACAGGTCAGCATCTTCTTCGGCGACAACTACGTCATCTCCTTCCACGACCTGAAGGCCGACATCTTCAAGCCGGTGCGAGATCGCCTGCAGACTGCGGGCTCGCGGCTGCGCATGTTCGGCATCGACTATCTCGTCTATGCGCTGATCGATCTCGTGATCGACCGCAAGTTCCCGCTGATCGAAGCCCTGTCGACCCATCTCGAGGAACTGGAAGAGGAGGCGCTCGACCATCCGACCAAGGATACGCTGGCACACATCCACCAGGCGCGGCGGTCGCTTGCCTTGTTCCATCGTATCCAGTGGGCCGAGCGCGAGACGGTGCTGGCGGTGATGCGGCCCGATGTGCCCTTCATCATGCCCGAGACACGGACCTACCTGAGGGACTGTTTCGACCATGCCGTCGCGGTGCTCGACCTGGTCGAGAGCTATCGCGAAATGGCCAACGGCCTGGTGGAAGTGTACCTGATGGACTCGTCGAACCGGATGTCGGAGGTCATGAAGACCATGGCGGTCATCACCGTCTTCTTCATGCCGCTCAGCTTCCTGGCCGGCATCTATGGCATGAACTTCGACCGCGACCACGGCAACATGCCCGAGCTGGGATGGAAGTACGGCTATGCCTTCTTCTGGGTGATGGTGGTCGTTATCGTGAGCTCGATCTTCCTCTGGCTGAAGCGCAAACGCTGGATCTGAGAGTGCCATGACCTACCGGATCTACGGCTCCGAGCTGTCGCCCTATTCGGTGAAGGTGCGTTCCTTCTTTCGCTACAAGAAGCT
>CAIYWM010001007.1 GCA_903929895.1 uncultured Alphaproteobacteria bacterium | reverse complement strand
AGTTCGCCGGAGACGAGGAAGGTGTCGATGCCCAGATCGACGACGATACGAAGGCCGCCTTCAGGCGCGATGCCGAGTGCCTGTTTCAGGTGGAGCTGCGCGGCCGGTACTGCCGGATCGGCTGGTATGACGACGGCGACGAGGTCCATGTCGTTGTGAAGCACGGTGCCCAACTGAAGACGACCGAGGTGATCGAGGGTGCCGACGATCGCGTCATCACCATTCGCGAAGCCGAGCGCGCGGTCCTGTCGTATTCACCGGTGACGGGTCGTCTGAAGATTGGCGGGTTCGCCAAAGCCCGTCGGGCAGAGCTCGCCGAGATCTTTGCGAAGACGATGTTGATGCACCCCAATTTCTTTGCGGCCCCAGACGCGCAAAATCTCTACACGCTGTCGCCGGTCGAACGCTCGGGTTTCGAGTTCGCGTTCAATCACGCATTCGACCCCGACATTCGCCGCGTGCAGATCACGGAAGTGCAGGTCGACCGGCTGGGCACGGATCCCCGCTCGGGCCAGCGCCGGACCTGGTGGTCGCACACGACGCGGGACGGCCGCGAGAACGCACTCACCCGCCTGCGAGACGACACACGCGGCATCACCTTCGGCCAGGATTGGCGCCTGAATCATCTGGTGATCCGTGTTCACTTCGACGTCGGCGAGCCCAAGCCGGTGCGGGTGACCGTAAAGATCAAGCCGCCTGGCACGGCGACGTTCAAACGTCACCGCTTAGAGGCACGTATCATGGAACTGCTGCGCCGGAATGGGCTGGTCAATGACCGAGAGATTGCACAATCTGCTGCTGCGGCAGAGTGAGGCCGGCGAACCTGCGATCCTGTGGGGACGGCTGGCAAAGCCGTTCCTGGGCAAGGAGTTCGACCGACTGCTCCACAGGGGTGTTCTCATCGAAGAAACGCCTGCTGACGACTGGGACGTCTGCAGCGATTGCGAATGCGGCCATGACAGCCGTCGCATCCAGCGGATCGATGGCAAGCTGATCGCCGCCTGTCCGATCGATCATCGCAGCGACACCGTTCTCGAGCCTGAGGACCTGCGGAGCTTCCGCATTAACCTGAAGTCGCTCGTACGTGAGATTGCCGTGGCTTCGGGCTTCACGGCGGAGCCGACGCAGGTCATGCCGGGTGTCTGGTATCTGGGTGTGGCGCCTGCGAAGCGTGGACTATTTCTCGCCTTCACGCGCAATAACATTCTGGCGCCAGGCTTGATATCCAGCCTCAGGACGACTGGCGAAAAGCTGCCGATCACCATCGTCGCCCCGGCATTGCCGGTGGGGGACTTGCTACGTTTTGCCGAAGCGGGAATCCACTACACATCGATCGCCGACGCTTTCTCTCCGGCGGGCACGGCCTTTGCGATCGACGCCGAAAAGCTGGTGCCGCCATCCTCTATCGCGGCGAGGCTTACGCTGATCCGCGAGCAATCGAAGATCGTTCTCGACGGTCGCGAGCTCAAACTGCCGCCGACCGGCTTCAAGATCATGTGGCTTCTGGCCGAGACGGCGATACGCGACAACGGCCGGGTGAGCAGCCAGCAGATAGAAAAGCATTTGTGGGCGTCAACGGTGCTCAGAACCGCCGTCGGAGACGCTATCCGCAACCTGCGCAAGGCGCTGGACGGAAACGATATGAGGGGGAAGCATGGCGATCCGCTTGTGCAAAACCTCACCGCGCAGGGCTATTTTCTGAACCTTGAAGCAGCGGACATTCGCCTGGTGAATTGATCGGCGTTGCCACCGCCAGGATATTGCAACCATTGCAAACTTATCTACGCCACGCGGCGATCCGGCCGGTCGATGCTATCATTGCCGAGGTGAGAGAAATTGGCGAGACGCGATGGCGCCGGTTCAGAAGTGGCAATTCAAGGCGAGAATGCGGGCCCGCTCCTATAATTGGCGCGGTACGGCCCTCGCGACCGCGCGGCTGAAGGCTGCGGTCTCCGAAATCAAGAAGGTAGCGAAAACCGATCCTGTCGCGGCGGGAGACGGGGTGGTGTCGCTGATGGAGCGGATCTGGCCGGCATTCCAGGATATCGACACCTCATCTGGCGCGCTCGGAACGGCGGTCAATCGCACGCTGGACGAGGTGATCCCGATCCTGATCGCCGCGCCGGCAGACCATGCGATTACAACCACGTGGCTCGAACGTTTGTTCGAGGCGGTCCAGAACGACGGTGTTCAGTATCTGGCGCCAGTCGAGGACCGTTGGGGCGAGATCGCCCGCTATCCGGATCTGATCAATGATTATGCGGACAGGTTGCTGTGGATGGTGCGCCGCGCCTGGGCCAATCACAACGGCTTCGAATATGTGACCGGCACGGCCATTTGCCTGTCGTGCCTGCTCGAGGCGGGCCGCTATGCCGAGCTGCAGGAGTTGCTGGCGACAAGCCGGTCCAAGTTCTGGTCCTGGCACCGGTTTGGCGCGGAGGCGCTGGTTCGTCAGGGGTTGTGGGAAGCCGCCATAGCTTTCGCCGAAAGCGTGCGCGATACCGCGAATTCTCCCTACGAGGACAGGTCGATCGATCGCTTTTGCGAGGATCTTCTGATCCGCCATGGCCGCTCCAACGAGGCCTATCGCCGTTATGGCCTGGTTGCTGCAGGCGGGACGACCAACCTCGCCACCTTCCGTGCTCTGACGAAGCGATATCCGGATCGCGACCGTCGTCAGACGCTGATCGATCTGGTTAAAACGCGCGGCGACAAAGGGAAGTGGTTTGCCGCCGCCAAGGATGCAGGATTTCTCGACATCGCGCTCGAGTGTGCTGAATTGAGCGGCGTGGATCCGTCGACGCTGGTTCGCGCGGCCCGGGATTTTTGCGACAAGGAGCCCCGGTTCGCCGCCGTGGTGGGGCTGCTGGCCATCAGGCATTTGCTCGCGGGCGGCGGTTATGATCCGCAGGTGTCGGAGGCAGCCGACGCCGCGACCCATCTCCTTGCCGCTGCACGCCAGATTGGCGCTGTCGACTGGGCAAGAGCGGAGCTCGGCAAACTTGCCGATGGGCCCTGCAGCTCAGAGCGTCAGCTGTTCCGCCACGCCGTCGAGGTCGCTTTGGCACGCGACATCGCAGGCAATCTCAAAGCCTGATCCAGCGTCACGGCCGCGGCGGGCCTGACGACCACCTTATCCTGGGATTCCCACGAGCAGGTTCGTGCCGTCGGGGCGCCGGTGCTGGGCCTTCCCATAGCTTCCCATAACAAGACCAACCGTATGGGAAAAGCGCACCTCTATCTTCGGTCTCCAACAGCGATGACCGAGGGGTCCGCAGATGCGGCAGTCTATTTCCCAAGACGATCTCAGGACGCTTCTTCATGAAGCCGACGTGGCGGTCCGCCGGCTGGTTCGCAAGCTGGGTCTGCCTCGGGCAGATCTCGACGATATCCGCCAGGACCTGCTGACCGACGCCCTGGCGCGCCTCCATGCGTTCGACGCCGAGCGGGGGGCGCTGGGTGCCTTCGCGGGCCTGGTCATGGCGAACCGTGCCACCCGCATTGCCCAACGCGTCAGGAACCATCGCCGCATGTACGGGCCGGAGCCCGTGTCGCTCGACGAGCCCGCGGCACCCGGTTCCCGCGAAACCTTGGGCGCTTCTTTGCCCGAGGAGCAGAGCCTCGCCGCCATTCAGGGGCACTGGGTGAACCCGATTGCCCAAGTCGAACGGCGCCTCGATCTCGAACGTGGCCTGGGAACACTCGATGAAAAAGGGCGCCGCCTTGTCGCCGACCTGCTGCGGGGATCGGCTCACTGGCTTGCACGGGCCGGCCTTGGGTCGCGCAGCACGCTCTACCGGCAGACGTGGGAACTTCGCCTGGCGCTGATGGCGGTCGGCGTTTCGGCAGTGTGAGGGACGCACGTCAATGTTCCCGCAAACGCACCTGCGGCTCCTCCTGGTCACGCACAGCTACGCGCGACTTCGCGGGCCCACGCAGTGGGTAGCCGAAGGCGATCTCATGCGTGTCGCTTCGGATTATCGAGGTCGTGAGACGCATCTCAAGAGCGCTGGGTAGGAGAGGGTATGGCAGTTTCACAAACCAATCCCAGGGCAATGCAGCGCCTCACCGAGACAGCGTTCTGTGCCTGGCTTGGCCAGGCCCATCCGGGTGCCCAGCTGATCTATCATCGCGGCCTGCTCGCGCTGGACGCCAGTATCAACAGCCAGACTCCCAAGAGCGATGTGCGCCACGAACTCGCCCGTGTCGCACGGCGCGCCTGGTGGGCGGCCTCGCAGGGGTTGGTCCATCTGATCCAGCGACGCAACGGCCCAGACGACTTCACTTATCTCGCAATCGCACGGCCACGGCCCAAGGAGCTGTCGGCATCGCTGTCATCGTTTCTTTTGAAGGAGGTCGCGTGATGGACCTTGCCGCCGTGCCCATCAATGGGCAGTACCTGCCCACACTTCTCGCCGACGCGGCGGCGGCCCTGGTCAACGCCCGCGATGCCGCCGAAGGGTTGGAAGCACGCGACCTTGCCACGCTGGCGTATGACGTGGCCAAACGTACGGCGCGCTTGGCAAAAGCCAAGCAGGCCCATGACGATCTGATCGTCGCTGCCCATCGTGCCCAGGCCCACGCCCTGCAGATCGAGGCGCGCGCCAAGCTGCGGATGGCCGACGAATACGACGCCGCGCAGGAGCGGGGAGAAGTCGCCCGGGGTTCAGTCCGGACAGACATCGTTCCAGACGAGAACGATGTTCGGCCCTCTACAGCAGCCGAGATCGGCCTCTCCCGCAAGGACATCCACGAAGCGCGCCTGGTACGCGACGCGGAGAAGGTGGAGCCCGGCATCGTCCAGCGCACGCTCGACGAGCGCCTGGACCGCGGGGAGGAGCCGACCCGGGCGGCATTGCGGAAGATGGTGGTGGATGCCGCGATGCGCGGCCTGCGCGGCGGCGGCTCGAAGAAGCGCGCCCGCAACCCGCTCTACCAACCCGATCCCGCCTACGACGCCAGCGCCGGCATCGACGGCTGCTGTACCCGCATCGCCGATTACCTCGATGCGCACGGTGCTGAGTTCATCCTGTCGGGTTGCCTCGACGCCCCCATGCTCGAACGCAGTGTCGCGAAGATGACGCGCGGTCGGGACGCCCTCAACACCATCCTGGAGGCCGCACATGCTCAAGCGAACACCTGATTTCACGCATCATGTCTGGGAGGCAGCCGACCAGGTCGGCCGCAGTGCCCCGCGCATCGTCGATCACATACTGCGTGCGGTCTTTCCCAAGACCACGACCGCCGCCGAGGCGGAAGGCGCGTCCGGCATGCTGCGGACTGGGTGCATCGCCGAGGTGAAGCGCGTGCTCCACAGTGTGCGCAACGGCGCCGGCCAGTCGGATTTTGGCGAGATCGATGCGACCTTCCAGT
>CAIYWM010001006.1 GCA_903929895.1 uncultured Alphaproteobacteria bacterium | reverse complement strand
TGAGGAAATTCTTGCTGCATCAGCCGATCCGAACCATCGGCTGGCGCCACGCGGCAATGCCGAAGCGGGCGTGACGCAGCAGGACTCCTATCAATGCGCGGACGGCAAATGGCTGGCCGTAACCGTCGACACACCCGATCCGTCGATGGTGACCTTCTGCGCCGCTCAGGATCGGAACGACGCATTGAAGATGCTCCTCGGCAAAGGTATCGCCGCCGCGCCGTGCCTCGACGGCAACGATCTCCTGCGCGACACCGCGCTGCAGGGCGTCACGCTGGTGCGTGACGAGACGGGTGGACTCGTGAAAGGACTGCCCTACCGACTCGACGGCAAGGGTCTCGTGATCGAGCGGCCCGCCCCCGATCTCGGCCAGCACACCGAGGAGGTGCTGCGCGAGCTGTTGGGCTACGACAATGCCCGCCTGAAGCAGTTGAACGACAGCGGCGTGACCTCGACCACGCCCACCATCGGAGAGGTTTGATCCATGCCGCGCGCCGAAGTGCACAAGTTGATGGAGCGCATGGCGATCCCCGCCATCGCCGCTCCCATGTTCCTGGTCTCCAATCCCGCGCTGACGCTGGCCTGCTGCGGCGAGGGGCTGATGGGCAGCTTCCCCGCCCATGGCACGCGCAGCCGTGAGGAGTTCCAGGCCTGGCTCGACGAAATGGTCGAGGGCATGAAACGCCTGGAAGATGCCGGCAAGAAGCCCGCACCCTGGGCGGTGAACCTCGTCGTTCACGCCTCGAACCCGCGCTATCAGGGTGACCTCGAACTGGCCGAGAAATACAAGGTGCCGGTCGTGCTCACCTCCAAGGGCGCGCCGGGCGATGCCATCAAGCGCATCCATGGCTGGGGCGCCGTCGCCCTCCACGACATCGCCAACAGGCGTCATGCCGAGAAGGCGCTGGAAGCCGGCGTCGATGGCGTGATCGCGGTGGCGGGCGGTGCCGGCGGTCATACCGGCACGATCAACCCCTTTGCGCTGATGAACGAGGTGCGCCAGTTGGGCGACAGCTTCGCGATCGTGCTGGCCGGCGGCCAGACGACGGGCCGCGACGTACTCGCGGCCGAGGCGATGGGCGCCGACCTCGCCTATATCGGCACACGCTTCATCGCGACCCAGGAGGCGATGGCGGCACAGGCGCACAAGGACATGATCCTGGGCACGCGCGCTACCGACGTGTTCCTGACCGCCTCGATCGACGGCGCGCCGGCCAACTGGCTGACGCCCAGCCTGCTGGCCGCCGGCATCGACCTCGACGTGCTGCGCACCACCCTGCCCGGCAAGATCGTGGCGGCGTCGGAGAACAGGAAGCGCTGGAAGGACATCTACACGGCCGGTCACGGCGTCGGGAACATCGACGACGTGCCCACCGCCGCCGACCTCGTCCGGCGCCTGATCCGCCAGTATCGCGAGGCGAAGTCTGAAATGGCACGCACGCTCGCCGGTCGCGCCGCAGCGTAGACGGTGGGCGCTCCCCTGCTCTAGGTTTCGGCTCCAGAGTTCCGAGGGGGTATCCGCGTGAAGACAAAGGCAGCCGTCTGTTTCGAGGCCGGCAAGAACCTCGAAATCGAGACCGTCGATCTCGAAGGGCCGAAGTTCGGCGAGGTCCTGGTCGAGATCAAGGCGTCGGGCGTGTGCCACACCGACGAGTTCACGCGGTCCGGCGGCGATCCCGAGGGCCTGTTCCCGGTGATCTTCGGCCATGAGGGCGCGGGCGTCGTAGTCGATGTCGGGCCGGGGATCGTGTCGCTGAAGAAGGGCGACCACGTGATCCCGCTCTACACGCCGGAATGCCGCCAGTGCAAATCCTGCGTCTCGGGCAAGACCAACCTCTGTACCTCGATCCGCGCCACGCAGGGACAGGGCGTGATGCCCGACGGCACCTCGCGCTTCTCGATCAAGGGCAAGAAGATCCATCACTACATGGGCTGCTCGACGTTCTCGAACTACACGGTCCTGCCGGAGATCGCGCTGGCGAAAATCCGTCCCGACGCGCCGTTCGACAAGGTCTGCTACATCGGCTGCGGCGTCACCACCGGCATCGGGGCGGTGATCAACACCGCCAAGGTCGAGGCCGGCGCCAACGTCGTGGTGTTCGGGCTGGGCGGCATCGGCCTCAACGTGCTGCAGGGCGCGCGCATGGTCGGCGCCAACATGATCGTCGGCGTCGATCTCAACCCGGCGCGCGAGGCGCTCGGGCGCAAGTTCGGCATGACGCACTTCGTCAATCCATCGACCCTCGGAGACAAGGATCTGGTCGCTCACCTGGTCGAGCTGACCGACGGCGGCGCGGATTACAGTTTTGAATGCGTCGGCAGCACCAAGCTGATGCGCCAGGCGCTGGAATGCTGTCATCGCGGCTGGGGCAAGTCGGTCATCATCGGCGTCGCCGGCGCCGGCCAGGAGATCGCCACGCGCCCCTTCCAGCTCGTTACGGGGCGCACCTGGATGGGCACCGCGTTCGGCGGCGCCAAGGGCCGCCGCGACGTGCCGAAGATCGTCGACTGGTACATGGACGGAAAGATCGACATCGATTCGCTGATCACCCACACGATGCCGGTCGAGAAGATCAACGACGCGTTTGACCTGATGCACAAGGGCGAGTCGATCCGCAGCGTCGAGACGGTCTAGCGCACCAGTCCTGAAGGAAGCCACGCCATGACCGTGCGACAGCTGGGCGGAGCCACCATCGAGAAGGTCGAGGAAATCTGCGGCCCGGGCTTCAAGCCCGGCCGCATGTTCCCGAAGTTCGATCAGGAAGCCTTCGACGCTCAGAAGAGCTGGATGGTGCCGGAGCACGTGCAGGACGGCAGCGACCGGCTTATCGGCTCGGTCCACACCTGGATCGTGAAGACGCCCAGGCACACGATCCTGATCGACACCTGCCTCGGCAATCACAAGCAGCGCCACAATGCGGGCTGGAACAACCTCGACACGCCGTTCCTCGATCGGCTGAAGGCCTGCGGCTGTCCGCCCGAGTCCGTCGACTTCGTGATGTGCACGCACCTGCATGTCGACCATGTCGGCTGGAACACCAAGTTGGAGAACGGCCGCTGGGTTCCGACCTTTCCCAACGCGAAGTACCTGTTCGCCAAGCGCGAATACGCGCACTGGGAAAGCGAGCGGAAGAGCCAGGGTGAAGGCAAAGTGAACGACGGCTCGTTCGACGATTCGGTCCTTCCGATCGTCGAGGCCGGCAAGG
>CAIYWM010001005.1 GCA_903929895.1 uncultured Alphaproteobacteria bacterium | reverse complement strand
GGGGCTCGACACCGGCGATCCCCGTCAGTGCGACACGTTTCGCGCCCAACAGCTTTAGCAAAGCTAAAGCTGTTGGCGGGCGTCAGCGCTTGCATAAGCGCGAGAGCCCGCGCGGTGCAGAACAGACATGAACGCGCCACTTAAGAGCGGAGGTTACTCCGCTCGCAGTGGCGCGCCCCCAGCATCACACCAGCACGCACGTCACCGTGCCGCAGCCGTCGACAAAGCCGGACAGCGTGTCGCCCTTCACCACCGCGGCCACGCCATCGGGCGTGCCGGTGTAGATCAGGTCGCCGGCGGCGAGTTCGACGAGGCCGGACAGGTAGGAAATCGTCTCGGGCACGCTCCAGATCAGCGCGTTGAGATCCGACTTCTGGCGGGTCTTGCCGTTCACGTCGAGCTGGATGGTGCCCTTGGCGGGATGGCCGATCTTGGCGGCCGGATAGATCTCGCCGATCGGGGCGGACTGGTCGAAGCCCTTGCCCATGTCCCACGGGCGGCCCATGTCCTTGGCTTGGTTCTGCAGGTCGCGGCGCGTCATGTCGAGGCCGACGCCGTAGCCGTAGACATGCTCCAGCGCCTTCTCGACCGGGATGTCGCTGCCGCCCGACTTCATCGCCACGACCAGCTCCATCTCGTGATGCAGGTTCTTGGTGGCGGGCGGATAGGCGACCTTGGTGGGGTTCTTTGGGTCGGCGCAGATCACGATCGCGTCGGCCGGCTTGGTGAAGAAGAAGGGCGGCTCGCGGTCGGGATCGTGTCCCATCTCGCGGGCATGGGCGGCGTAGTTGCGGCCGACGCAGAAGATCCGGCGCACCGGAAACAGGTCGCCGGTTCCGTGGACCGGCACGCCGACGGTCGCCGGCGGCGTTACGACATAAGCCATCGCTTTCTCCCTCAAGAGCGTGCCTTTATGAAGGGCACCGGAGTACTGGGCAATGACCGACGAGACTGTCCTGATCGTACAGGCCGATACGGCCGAGGGGTCGCTGGGGTGGGCCACCCTGGGCGAACGACGCTGGCGTTGCACCGTGGGTGCAGGCGGCATCCGCGAAGACAAGGTCGAGGGCGATTCGGCGACGCCGGTCGGCGAATTCCCGCTGCGCCGCATTTATTATCGCAACGACCGGCTGGTCCTGCCCAAAGTGGCTTTACCGGCGCGGCCGATCAGCAAGCATGACGGCTGGTGCGACGACCCGCGCTCGCCCAGCTATAACAAGCTGGTCCATATCCCCAACGAGTGGGGCGCCGAGAAGATGTGGCGCGAGGACGGGCTCTACGATCTCGTCGTGGTCGTCGGCTACAACGACGATCCGCCGGAAGGCGAATGGGGCAGCGCCATCTTCCTCCACATCGCGCGCGACGATTATGCCGGGACGCAGGGCTGCGTCGCCTTCGCGCGGAACGACCTCCTGGAGCTGCTGCCGTTGCTCACCCGCGACACCCGCCTGCGCGTGCTCTCGCACGCCGCCAATGAAGAGGCGCAGGCCCCCTCGGAAGAGGACGAGCGCGCCAAGCAGTTCGAGGATTTCGACGAGAAGGATTGGTAGAAGTACCTCCTACTCGCAAATACGGTGCGGGCTCCCGCGCCTTTGAAGGCGCTGCCGCCCGCCGGGCGCGTCTCGACGCGCCCTAACTCACCATCCGGCCGATGGCGCGGGCGGTGTAGTCGACCAGCGGGATGATGCGCGCGTAGTTGAGCCGTGTGGGACCGATCACGCCGATGGCGCCCAGGATGCGCTCCTGCGAATCGCGGAACGGCGCGACCACCATCGAGCAGCCGGTGTTGGCGAACAGCGGGTTGTCGGCACCGATGAAGATCTGGACGCCCGACGCGGTGTTGGCGAGTTCGAGCAGGCGCACGAAGCTCTCGCCGCGCTCCAGCGCGTCGAACAGGATACGCACCCGCTCCAGATCCTCGATCGCCGTGATGTCCTCCAGCAGGCGCGCCTGGCCGCGCACGATCAGCGACCCGCCGCCGCTCGGTTCGCCG
>CAIYWM010001004.1 GCA_903929895.1 uncultured Alphaproteobacteria bacterium | reverse complement strand
GGGGAGAGGACGTCATGTCGATCAGGCCGCCAGCAGGTGTTCTGCGATCTGCACGGCGTTCAGCGCGGCCCCCTTCAGCAGCTGGTCGCCTGCCACGAACAAAGAGATCGAGTGGCCCGTCGGATCGCCCAGGTCCTGGCGAATGCGACCGACCAGGATGTCGTCCTGCTGGCTGGCGTCGCGCGGCATCGGGAACACGTTCCGGTCGCGATCATCGACGATGCGCACCCCCGGTGCATTGGCGAGCAGCGCCCGTACACGCGCCTCATCGATCGGCCGTTCGCACTCGAAGGTGACGGCGGCGGCGTGGGCACGCAGAACCGGCACACGCACGCAGGTCGCCGACAGCCGAAGCTCCTCGTCGCCGTAGATCTTGCGGGTTTCGCGCATGACCTTGGTCTCTTCGTCGTTGTAACCGGTCGCGGGATCGATCGCGGTGTTGTGGCTGAACAGGTTGAAGGCGTAGGGGTGTGGCAGCACCTTCGGCTTGAAGGCGCGGCCTTCAAGGTAGGCGCGCGTGGAATCGGCCAGCTCGTCCATCGCGGCCGCACCGGCGCCCGAGGCGGCCTGGTAGGTAGCGATGTTCATCCGCCTGATGCGGTTGTGCTGGTGGATCGGCCACAGCGGCGTGATGGCGATGATCGCCGCGCAATTGGGGTTGGCGACGATACCCTTGTGGCTGGCGATTGCGCCGGCATTGATCTCGGGGATCACCAGCGGCACCTCGGGATCCATCCGGAAGGCCGAGGAATTGTCGACCACGATGGCGCCGGCCGCGACGGCGATGGGGGCGTACCGCTTCGAGATGCCACCGCCGGCCGAGAACAGGGCGATGTCCACTCCCTCGAAGCTCTTCTCGGTGAGTTCCTGGACGACGAGCGCCTTTCCGTCGAACGACAGCTCGCGGCCCACCGAGCGGGCGGACGCGAGCAGGCGGAGCTCCTTCACCGGAAAGCGGCGCTCGGCCAGGCAGCGCAGGAACTCGACGCCGACGGCGCCGGTCGCGCCGACGATTGCTACTGTGAGAGGTCTCGAAGCCATGTCTGTCTCCTTCTTTGAAGCCGGGAGACGGACGCCTGGAAAGACAAAGGCCCCGTCCGAACCGGCGGGGCCTGTGAGGTCATCCTATGTCACGTTCGACTCTACGCGCACGTCCTCCCCGGCCCACCGAAGGTGGTCGTTTTGGTGGTCGTGGTCGTTTTGGTCGCGAAACGCAGCATGGAGTCAGGGATATAGGGCGAAGGCCGGGCGGCTGTAAAGGCCGCCCCGCGGCACGTCAGTTCACACGCAGGAACGGCTTGTCGCCGCAGACCGTGACCCTGTGGCCGTACCGGCGATGCGGGAAGTAGTCGAACATGGCGTGGTGCTGGACGCAGCGATTGTCCCAGAAGGCCACGGAGTTGGGCTGCCACTTGAAGCGGCACTGGAACTCCGGCGTCTCGATATGCCGGTAAAGCATCTCGAGCAGCGCGTCGCTCTCGTGACGCTTGAGCTGCGGGATGCGCAGGGTGAAGCCGCGATTGACGTAGAGGCCCTGCCTGCCGGTCACCGGATGGGTGCGCACGATCGGGTGCTCGGCGTTGGGGAACTTGATGTCGTCACGGTCCGTGGCCTTCACGCGGTAGTAGTGCGCCTTGGAACTGTCGTGCAGCGCTGTCAGCCCCTGCAGCATCTGCTTGATCGGCTCGGAGAGCGTGTCGTAGGCGCGGTACATGTTGGCGAACAGCGTGTCGCCGCCGCCCTCCGGCGGGACCTCGGTGAGATAGAGGATCGATCCCATGGGCGGCTCGAGGTCGCACGACACGTCGGTGTGCCATTCCTCGCCCGCGACATGCTTCGAGTTCTCGTCGGCCT
>CAIYWM010001003.1 GCA_903929895.1 uncultured Alphaproteobacteria bacterium | reverse complement strand
GGCAGCTTATCGCGCGCCGGGGCTAGTCGTGTTCGTGGCGCCGCGAGACTGCCGCAGCCACCGCCCCGCCGACCGCGCCGATCGCGATGGCCGACGGCACACCGATCTTGGCGGCCTTGCGCGCGGTTCGGAAGTCTTTGATCTCCCAACCCTTTTCGCGCGCGACTTCCCGTAAGTCGGCATCGGGATTGACGGCGACGGCGGTGCCCACCAGCGACAGCATCGGGACGTCGTTGATGCTGTCCGAGTACGCGCTGCAGCGTTTGAGGTTGAGCCCTTCGCGCACGGCCAGCGCGCGAACGGCGTGCGCCTTGCCCAGCCCGTGCAGGATGTCTCCGACCAGCCGGCCGGTGAACACGCCGTCCACCGACTCCGCGACGGTGCCCAGCGCCCCGGTCAACCCGAGACGCCTGGCGATGATCTCGGCCAGTTCGTAGGGCGTCGCGGTGACCAGCCACACCTGCTGGCCGGCGTCGAGGTGCTTCTGGGCCAGCGCGCGGGTGCCGGCCCAGATCTTGTCGGCGATGATCTCGTCGTAGATCTCTTCGCCGAGCGTGCTGAATTCGGTGGTCGTGCGGCCCTCGATGAAGGCCAGGGCCTTGCGCCGGCCCTCGGCCACGTCGTCGCTGTTCTCCCGGCCGGTCAGCTGGAATTTGGCCTGGGCGTAGATGAACTTCCACACCTCGCCGTACCGAAAGTACTTGCGGGCGGCCAGGCCGCGGCCGAAGTGCACCAGCGACGAGCCCTGTACCAGGGTGTTGTCGACGTCGAAGAAAGCCGCGGCGGTCAGATCAACGGGTACCGGCGGCGCCATTCCGGACTCGGTCAGGCCGTCGACGGCGCGCTGCGCGCTCGCTTCGCCAGCCTCAAGCTCGGCCAGCTGGCCGCTGGCCTCGCCGGCTTCCAGCTCAGCCAGTTCATCGTCGGCAACCACGCCCCTCACCCTATCGACGGGTGGAAGACTTGCCACCGATGAGTCGGGCACATGTTGAATTGCTCACCCGCGCCGGGTGCGGCATCTGCGAGCGGGTTTACCGGAGACTGGGCGAACTGGCCCATGAGTGGGATTTCGAGTTGTCGAGTACCGACGTCGACGCGGCGGCCGCCGCAGGGAATTCCGCGCTGCGCGCCGAGTACGGCGACCGGCTGCCGGTGGTCCTGCTCGACGGCCGCGAGCACAGCTACTGGGATATCGACGAAGACCGCCTCGAAGGCGATATCAGGGCCCGACGCAGCAGCTGAGGTCGAGCGCGAATTTGGTCGGCATGCTGCGCACCCCTTACCGTTTGGAGTAGTTTTTCTCCCCGGAACACTGCCAGAATTCCGGAGCATCCGCCGTAAGGGAGTCAGCCAGGTGATCGTGCCGTGAGCGTCCTGTTGTTCGGGGTGTCTCACCGCAGCGCCCCGGTGTCGGTGCTGGAGCAGCTGTCCACCGATGAATCCGACCAGATCAAACTGGTGCAGCAGGTCCTGCAGTCGCCCCTGGTCAGCGAGGCGATGATTCTGTCGACCTGCAACCGGGTCGAG
>CAIYWM010001002.1 GCA_903929895.1 uncultured Alphaproteobacteria bacterium | reverse complement strand
GGGGAGAGGCGGCATGAAGCTCCTGTCCGTCTCCGTCGAAGGCTGCGGCCGCTTCGGCACGCCGGCCCGCATCGAGGGCTTCGGCCCCGGCGTCAACATCCTCTCGGCGCGCAACGAGGCCGGCAAGTCCACGCTGTTCCGCGCCATCCGCACCTGCCTCTTCGAGCGGCACTCCTCGACCGCCCGTGAAATCACGGGCCTCGCCACGGACGGGCTGTCGCTGCCGGTGTCGATCACCGTCGCCTTCGAGCATGATGGCAAGCGCTACGAGATCGCCAAGTCGTTCCTCAAGGGCAAGTCTGCCACCCTCGTGCGGGACGGCGTGGAGATTGCACGCAATGCCGAGGCTGATGAGCATGTCTGGGACCTGCTCGGCATCGCGCCGCGCTCCACCCGCGCGCTGGACGAGGCAAGCTACGGCCTGCTGTGGGTGCAGCAGGGCCACTCCTTCGGCCTGCCAGAACCCTCGGAGGCCGCTGCAAGCCAGCTCAACGCCGTGATCCAGCAGGAGGTAGGCACCCTCGTCGGCGGCGAGCGCGCCCGCCAGTTGCTCGGCAGCTTGAAGGACGAGCTTGGCCGCTTCCTCACTGAAAGCGGACGCCCGAAGACCGGCGGCCCGCTGCACGCGGCCAGCGAGGAGACTGCCCGGCTCACCGCCGACCTCCGCGACGTCGAAACACGCCTTGCCGCGCTCGACGCGAAGCTCGATGAACTTGCGCGGCTCCGCGCCGAGCAGCGCGCCGCGAGCGATCCCGCCACGCTGCAGGCGATGAAGACCGATCTCGAGGACAGCCGCCGCAAGCTTGCCGAGGCCGAGAAGGCCGGCGAGGAACTGAAGCGTCTCGCCGCTGACGAGCGGCAGGCCCACGCACTGGCCGAAGCGCAGCAGGAAAAGCTGAACGAGCTGAAGCGCCGCGCCAGCGCCATCGATGCGCAGCGGCTGCGGCTCAAGGAACTCGTGAGCGATCTCGTCCCCCTCGAGGACGACGTGGCCACGGTGGCCGCGGCACTCCAGGCCGTGACGGAGCGCAAGCAGGCGGGCGATGCGGAGGCCGTCAAGCTCGATGCGGAGGAACGCAACCTTTCTCGTCTCGCCAGCCTCGCCACGAAGCTGGCGCAGCGCGAAACCATTGCGGGGCGCCTGGCGCAACTCGAAGCCCTCCGCGGCCGCGCCGCCGCAAATGACGCGGCCCTCAAGGCCGCGCGCGTGGATGATGCCGCGCTGAAGAAACTCGAAGAGCTTGAGACCGAAGAGGCGAAATTGCGCGCCCAGCTGGACGCAGGCGCGCCGCGCGTGGCCATCGAGGCCGGTCCCGGCGCCATGGTGCGGATGGATGGCACCACGGTGTCCGGCACGGCCGCCCGCGCCGTCACCCAACCCATGGTGATCACGGTGGGCACGGATGTCGCCATCACCATCTCGCCGCCACAAGCCACCCGCGATACGGCAGAGAAGGCGCTGGATGCTCACGGCGAGCGGCTGAAGGCTCACCTCGTCGCCTGCGGTGCCGCCGATGCGCAGGACTTGCGCCGGCTGCGCGCGGAGCGTCACGATCTCGAAGAACAGTTCCGCGACCTCCGGGCCGAGCGCGCTGCCCTTGCCCTCAAGGATGGTTTTGCCACCGAGATCGAACGGCTGCAGGCCGCCCTCGGCGAGATTGACGCCGCAGCCGCACGCGACCAGCCGGATGGGTTAGCGCTGCCTGCGGTCGACGCGATCACGGAGCGCCAGCAGCAGGCAGCCACGCGGCACGGCGCTCTGCGCGCTGAACTGGCCAGCTTTGCTGCGCAGGTCGAGGCCCAAAGGGAGGCGCTTGGCAGGCTGCGCGAACGGCGCGCCGCAATCCAGGGCCAGACGGAGCAGATAAACGCCGGTCTCAGTTCAGAGCTGGCTGTGCTGCCTGATGAGACCCGCGGGGCCGTGCTGGAAGCTTGCGAAACCGAACTCGTCACCCGCCGCGATGCTCAGCGCATCAAGGCGGCCCTCGTGGCGGAGAAGCAATCGCAGACGCCCGAGGATGGTGAGATCGAGCGGCTCAGGGCGCGCGTGGCGCGGCTGGAGTCGGCTCTGAAGGGCCAGCAGGACAAGGTGGAAAAGCTCGGCGTGCGCATTGCCCATCTCGAGGGCGAAGTTCAGGTGGCGGGTGGCGATGGCCTCGGCGAGCGTGCCGCCACGCTGAAGCTGCAGCAGGAGATGGCGCTGACCGAGGAAGCCCGCATCGGCGAGCGCGTCGAGGTGCTGAAGCTGCTGCAGTCCACCGTCAAGGCCTGCCATGAGCGCCGCCGCGAACAACTCAACGCCCCGCTGCGCCGCCACCTCAAACCCTTTCTGCACGACGTGTTCCCGAAAGCCGAGATCGAGATGGGCGAGAACTTCGCCATCGCCGGTCTCGCCCGCTCAGGCCCCGCCTCCGAACTCTTCGGCCGTCTGTCGCTGGGCACGCAGGAGCAGGTCGCGGTGCTGGTGCGCCTTGCCATGGGCGCCATGATCTGCGAACGCGGCGCGGACGTGCCCATCATCCTTGATGATGCGCTGGTGTTCTCTGACGATGATCGCATCGAGCAGATGTTCGAT
>CAIYWM010001001.1 GCA_903929895.1 uncultured Alphaproteobacteria bacterium | reverse complement strand
TCTTGCCGGTCAGGTCGCGCGCGCTCGAAACGATGCGCCACGACAGCATCTTCTGCGCATAGGCCAGCATGGCCGGCGCGGACGCGGGATCGCGCGACAAGTCGTTGAAGCAATACGGATCGGCGGCAAGGTCAAAGAACAGCGGCGGCAGCGCGGCGAAATGGACGTACTTGAAGCGCTCGTCGCGAATGACGGCGAGCGAACAGGCATCCATCGGCACCTCAAGCGCCATCTCCGAATCCGCGGCACCGAGGCCGCGGAAGTCGAACTCCCAATGCACTTCGCGGCGCCAGTCCTCGACCGCGCTTCCGTGCAGCAGCGGCAACAGCGAGCGGCCGTCGCACTGCCGTGGGACGTCGAGGCCCAGCCAATCGAGAACGGTCGGCATCACGTCGACCGCCTCGGTGAAGCGCTCGATCGCCGTGCCCCGACTGGCATTCGCCGCCGGACTCGGATCGCGCACGATCAGCGGCACGTTGTAGGCTTCGTCGAAATAGCCCTGCTTGCCGAGCATCCAGTGATCGCCCAGCAGCTCGCCGTGATCGGCCGTCACGACGAACAGCGTGTCGTCGTAGAGCCCCCACTCCTTCAGCTTGTCGATCAGGCGGCCGACCTGGTCGTCGACCTCCTGAACCATGCCGTAATAGGTCGCACGGAGCTGTGCGACGTCGCCGGGGCTGAGATCGGCGACCAGCCCCTGCCCGGTGACGAAGTAACTCGCCTGGTTCTGCGACTCGAGATAGCTCGCCAGCAGTGGATGCTGCGCGGCCTCTTCTTCCACCGACGCAGCGCGGCGCGGCAGCGGCATGTCGGCCGGATCGTAGAGCGTATTGTAGGGCTCGGGGGCGATGAAGGGCGGATGCGGACGGATGTAGGCCGCGTGCGCGAACCACGATCCGTTGCGCCGTACCGAGATGTAGTCGAGCAGGCGATCCGTAAGGAAGGCGGTGATGCTGTCCTGCGCCTTGAAGCGCGCCGGCGGAAAGGTCGGCCCGCGGTCGCCCGCCGGCTCGGCCGGCCGGTAGATCTCGGTGACGTCGTCGGCGAAGGGATAGCCCTTGGTCTTGAGGTCAGCCATCCACGGATAGGGCAGCTCCGGCAGATGCAGCTCCGGAGCAAAGCCGGGCATGACGGATTCGTAGGTCCGCAGCGCCGGGTCGCCAGGCGGCAATCCGGTCGGGTCAGCCGTCGTGTCGGTATAGCCGAACAGCGCCGGGTCGTAGCCGGCCTTGCGGCATTCCAGGGCTATGTTGGTGAAGCGACGCGCCAGCGGCGTACCGTTCCGCATGACCCCGTTATTGTGCTGGTAGGTGCCGGTCAGCAGCGCCGCGCGCGACGGACCGCAGGGAGCCGCCTGCACGAAATGACGGCGGCAGAGCACGCCATCGGCGGCCAGCCGGTCGAGATTCGGGGTCTTCAGGACGGGATTGCCGGCACAACCAAGTGCATCGGCCCGCCACTGATCGATGACGATGAAGAGGATGTTCCTCCGCGCGACCATCAATTGCCCCCTTCCCCTTCCAGGATCATCGGGCGCACGGACTGATAGGACAATTTAATATTACTTCTGTAACTTAAAAAATATTAATACTTGGATCATGCTGCATACACAGATCCGCGCCTTCGACGCCGTGGCCCATCACGGCAGCTTTTCACGCGCCGCCGAGGCGCTGGGGCTCACCCAGCCCGCGGTCACGATCCAGGTGAAGGCGCTGGAGGAACGCTACGGCGTGAAGCTGCTCGAACGGTCGCGCCGCTCGGTGCGCCTCACGGAAATGGGCGAACGCCTGTTCCGGATGTCGCGCCGCTATTCGAGCCTCGAAGAACAGATGCGCGAGATCCTGACCGAGTCTTCCGAACTGGAGAGCGGCCAACTCAGCCTGACCGCCGACGGACCGCATATCGCCATGGGCGTGTTCGCCCGTTTCCTGGCGCGCCATCCCAACATCGAACTCTCCGTCGCCATGGGCAACACACGCTTCGTGCGCGAGCAGCTGCTGGAGCGGCGCACCGACCTCGCCATCCTGCCCGGCGTCGAACGCCACCCGCAGATCCACGCCATGCCGCTGTGGCGACACACCGCCGTGCTGATCGTGGCCAACGATCATCCCTGGGCGGCCCGCGAGAGCATTCGGCTGGCCGAGCTCCACGACCAGCCCATGATCTCGCGCGAGGAAGGCTCGAACACCCGGCGCATCACTCATGCCGCGATGGCGAAGGCCGGTGTCCGGCCCCGCACCGTGCTGGAGCTGGGCAGCCGCGAGGCCGTCTGCGAAGCGGTCGGGGCAGGTCTGGGCTTCAGCATCATCTGGGAGCTGGAGGCGAGCGCTTCGACGCGCTTCCGCACGCTTCACTTCCGCGACACGAAG
>CAIYWM010001000.1 GCA_903929895.1 uncultured Alphaproteobacteria bacterium | reverse complement strand
GGGCCGCCTGGAATGGGGGCCGCGGGCGCTGGGCAACCGCTCGATCCTCGGTGATCCGCGCCGCGCGGACATGAAGGACATCCTCAACCTCAAGATCAAGCGACGGGAATCCTTCCGGCCCTTCGCCCCCTCGATCCTGCGCGAGGCGGTGCCGGAATGGTTCGAGACCGACGCCGACGTGCCGTTCATGATGCAGGTCTTCCGCATCCGCGAGGAAAGGCGGACGGAGATTCCCGCCGTCACCCATGTCGACGGCACCGGCCGTTTGCAGACGGTCACCTGGGCGGGTAACCCGCGCTATGCCCGGCTGATCTCGGCGTTCCGTGACCTGACGGGCGTGCCGATCGTGCTCAACAGCAGCTTCAACGAGAACGAGCCGGTGGTCTGCAAGCCCGAGGAGGCGATCGACTGCTTCCTGCGCACCAAGATGGATGTCCTCGTGCTGGGCGACACGCTGATCCAGCGCTAGCCATGCAATTGAGCTATCCTGCCCAAAGGGCATCCGATCGGGGGACGGCATAGTGCGGGTATTGGTGGCAGGGGGCGCAGGCTATATCGGTTCGCATACGTGCAAGGCGCTGGCCCGCGCTGGCCACCTGCCGATCGTCTACGACAACCTCCACACCGGCCATCCCTGGGCGGTGAAGTGGGGCCCGCTGGTCCGGGGCGACATCAACGATCCCGTGGCGCTCGCCACCGCGATGCGCGAGCACAGGCCCGAGGCGGTCATCAACTTCGCTGCCTTGGCCTATGTCGGCGAATCGATGGCCGAGCCGATCCGCTACTATCGTACCAACGTCGCCGGCATGATCACGCTGATCGAAGTGATGCGGAAACACGACGTCGGCTCGCTCGTATTCTCCAGCAGCTGCGCGACCTACGGCGTTCCCGACCGTCTGCCGCTCGTCGAGGGCATGCTGCAGCAGCCGATCAACCCCTACGGCCGCACCAAGCTGATGGGCGAGCAGGTCCTTCGCGATGCCTGTGACGCGCACGGTCTCGGAGCCATGGCGCTGCGTTACTTCAATGCCGGCGGCGCCGATCCCGAGGGCGAACTGGGTGAGGAGCACGATCCGGAAACCCATATCATTCCGCTGGTGCTGCAGGCCGCGCAGGGACTCCGGCCGGACATCTCCATCTTCGGTACCGACTACGACACGCCGGACGGGACCTGCGTTCGCGACTATGTCCACGTGTCCGACCTGGCGGCTGCCCATGTCGCGGCGCTCACGCGCTGCGAGCCCGGCCGCTTCCAGGCCTACAATCTCGGCGCCGGCCACGGCGCCAGCATCGGCGAGTTGATCGCGCGGGCGCGGGTGCTCACCGGCCGCGAAATCCGTACCGTCAACGCGCCGCGGCGGGCCGGCGATCCGCCGATCCTGGTGGCCGATGTGGCGCTGGCCCGGAAGGCACTCGATTGGGCGCCGGTTCACTCGTCGATCGACGACATCGTCCGCACGGCCTGGACCTGGATGACGGAGAGCCGGTCGGCCGCCATGCAGGCCCGGAGCCGCTGAGGCACGACGCATGGACCGCGACATCGTCACGCCGCTCCTGATCACCTTCAACGAAATCCAGAACATCGAGCGGACGCTGGCGAAGCTCGACTGGGCCCGGCGCATCGTCGTGATCGACAGCGGCAGCACCGACGGCACGCTCGAGATACTGGCGAAGGATCCGCGCATCGACGTCGTCCACCGTCCGTTCGACAGCTTCGCCGAGCAGTGCAATTTCGGATTGACCCACATCCGCACCGATTGGGTCCTGTCGCTCGATGCGGACTACGAGCTGAGCGACCAATTCGTGTCGGACCTGTCGGGCCTTGCCCCCACTCCCGAAGACACCGGCTACAAGGCCGCCTTCGTCTATCGCATCCACGGTCACGCCCTTCGCGGCACGCTCTATCCGCCGCGCACCGTGCTCTATCGGGTGGGCGCGGCGCGCTACGAGAACGAGGGGCACGGGCATCGCATCCGTCTGCAGGGACGCGTCTCGAACCTCAAGGGCGTGATCTATCACGACGACCGCAAGCCGCTGTCGCGCTGGCTGGCCTCGCAGCTCAAATACGCAGCGCGCGAGGCGGCCCACCTTCTCGAGACCCCGCGCGAACGGCTGGGCCGCGTCGACCGGATACGCCTGATGGGCTGGCCCGCACCGATCCTCGTGCTGGGCTATGTGTTGTTGGCGAAAGGCGCGATCCTCGACGGAAAGGCAGGCTGGTTCTACGCCTTCCAGCGCCTGCTTGCAGAAGTCCTGCTGGCGCTCGAACTGTTGGACAGGCGTCTGTCGGCGCTGACGCGGTCGGGTTCAGTCAAAGGGTGAGCGGAGAGCCTTCGAGGTCCTTCTCCGTCCCGGCGATCATCACGCGGATTGGACTTTTTCCCGCCGCCAGGCCTGCCGGCAAGCAGACCCCGAAGCCGCCAACCCCGTGGGGCGTCATCTTCTTCAGCCACGGCAGAAACTGATCAGCGTAGCATCGCTGTACGGCTTGCCCGCCGGCCCGGACTTCGATCGTCGCAAGCTGATTCGGATCGTGAGCCAGCGCCCAACCTCGGAGAGTGCCTTCTTCCGTCCGATTCACCTTGCCGCGGGCAAGCCTGGAACTGATGCTTGGGGGCCGCCCGCGGTGGTTCGTGAAGTAGTCCAGGTCGGCTTTGACGTGACTATAGAGGCACAGATCGTCCTCATTGAGCGCAAGAATTCGGGCGCGGGTCGTAGCGTCGATTGTGGGTCTGGGAGTCCGGCCGGCG
>CAIYWM010000999.1 GCA_903929895.1 uncultured Alphaproteobacteria bacterium | reverse complement strand
GAAGGGGCCGACGGCGAAGGGCCGGAAGGAGCGCTGGTTTTCGGCCACCCAGTCGATGTCGGGCAGTTCCTCCCAGCGCCAGTCCGGCCGGTCGAGGCCGAGGGCCTGCGCGGCGGCCTCGATCGCCGCTTCGACCAGTGCTTCGTCACCTTCGCCGAAAATGTCGATCCGCCAGGGACCGTCGCGCGAGACCTCGCAGCTCGCGACAATGAAGCCTTCCTCGCCCAGCCGTTCTTCCAGGAGGATTTCCCAATCGGCGCGCTGCGCCGCCGGCGCGACGAAGCCCGCCTTGCGTACTTTGCTCATGCTCATGCCGGAAGGAAGAGCATGCGCCGGGGCGGCAAGTCCACGCCGACATTGTCGCCCACGTCTCGCAGCTCGCTGCCGGACTGGAACGGCGTCTCGATCAGCACCTCGCTGTCGCCGATACGGACGGCGTAGCGGACGGTCGCGCCCAGGAATTCGCGGTGCGTGACCGGACCCCGCAGGGGCGCGCCTTCGGGCGACGTCAGGGCGGCGTGCTGCGGCCGGAAGACCAGTCGCTTACCAGAGGGAATCGGCACGCCGGCGCGCTCGTCCAGAATGTTGGCCGAGCCCAGGAAGTTGGCGACGAACAGGTTCGCCGGGTTTTCGTAGAGTTCCATCGGCGTGCCGACCTGCTGCACCGTGCCGGCGTCCATAACGGCGATGCGGTCGCAGATCGTGTTGGCCTCCTCCTGGTCGTGGGTCACGAAGATCGTCGTGAGGCCGAGCCGCTGCTGCAGCGAGCGCAGCTCGCGGCGCACGCTGACCCGCATCTTGGCGTCGAGGTTGGAGAGCGGCTCGTCCAGCAGCAGCACCTTGGGCTCGATGGCGATGGTGCGCGCCACGGCGACGCGCTGCTGCTGGCCGCCCGAAAGTTGCGCGGGCCGCCGCTCGGCGTAGGCCGAGAGGCCGACCAGGTCGAGCGCCTGGGCGACCCGCCGGTCGATCTCGGCCCGCGGCAGGCGGCGCTCCTCGAGTCCGAAGGCGACGTTCTTCGCGACGGTCATGTGAGGCCACAGCGCGTAGCTCTGGAACACCATGCCGACATCGCGCTTCCACGGCGGCAGCGGCGCCACGTCCTGGCCGTCGAGCAGCACCTTGCCGGTCTGCGCCTGGGCGAAGCCCGCGATCAGCCGCAGCAGGGTGGTCTTGCCGCAGCCCGAGGGGCCTAGGAAGGCGAAGAATTCGCCGGGCTGGATCGAGAGGGCGACGTCCTTCAGCACGTGGGTCGCGCCGTAGGAGAGGTTGACGCCCGTGATCTCGATGCCCACCGCCCGAGCCGGCTTCGACATGGTCATGTCCGTCATATATCGAGGCCCCTGGCCCGTTGCGAGCGATCGACCGCGAGCTGCGACAGCCACATGCAGACCGCCACGATGAGCACGGCGATCACGCCCAGCGCCGCACCGGCGCCACGCCCCGCCGGGGTCTGCATCAGCACATAGAGCCCGTAGGCCAGCGGCGCGTCGGAGTTCGACTGCACGAGGATCAGTACGGCCGACAGTTCGACCGCGGCGGTGGCGAAGCTGGTGACGAAGCCGGCCAGCAGTCCGCCGGTCATCAGCGGGATCACGACGCGCCGCACCGTGCGGGCCTTGGTGGCGCCGAGATTCTCGGCCGCTTCCTCGAGCGAGACCGAGATCTGCTGCAGGGCGGCATAGGCCGCGCGCAAGGCATAGGGCAGGCGGCGGATGGCGATGGCCAGGACCATCACGATCCAGAGCGTGGCGAGCGGCGTGCCGTCGGGCAGGCTGACGCCGTAGAAGGCGCGCAGATAGCCGATGCCCAGCACGACGCCGGGCACCGCGAGCGCGGTGCTGGCGGCCCAGTCGAGCCACTGGCGTCCGGGCAGGCGCGTTCGCAGGACGAGATAGGCGATGGTGCCGCCGATCACCACATCGATGGTGGCGGCAAGGCCGGCATAGAGCAGCGTGTTCTTGATGTAGACCGAGCTGTCGCCCAGCACGCGCGTGTAGTGGGCCAGCGTGTAGCCGTCGGGCAGGGGGCTGTAGGACCAGACCGTGGCGAAGGACAGCAGCACCAGCCCGACATGCGGCGCCAGCACCAGTGCCAGGATGAAGAACACGACGGCATAGGCCAGCGCCTGTTCGCGCGGCCGCAGCGTGCGCCGGGCGAGACCGCCGCCGCCGCGCTGGGTCGTGGCGTAATCCTTGCCCTTCATGACCAGCGCCGTCGCCCACATGGTCGCCACCGCGACGAGGATCAGCACGACCGAGATCACATAGCCCATCGGATCGTCGATGCCGATCGAGGTGATGCGCAGATAGGCCTGCGGCGCCAGCATCTCCTTGACGTTGAGCAGCAGGGGCGTCGCCACGTCGTCGAACACCTTCACGAACACCAGGCTGGCGCCGGCAATGTAGCCCGGTAACGCCAGCGGGAGCGCGATGCGGCGGAACAGGCGCAGCCCGTGCGAGCCCAGGTTCTGCGCGGCCTCCTCCATGCTGCGGTCGATGTTGCGCAGCGCCGCTGAGAGGTTGACCAGGATGAACGGGAAATAGTGGATGGCCTGCAGGAAGATGACGCCGTTCAGCCCTTCCATGAAGCCGATCTTGAAATCGAACCATTCGTCGAGCAGCAGGTTCACCGAACCGTTGCGGCCGAACAGCAGCTGCATCGCCACCGCGCCGACGAAGGGCGGCATGATCAGTGGCAGGAAGCCCAGCGTCTGCACCAGCATGGCGCCGCGGAACTCGAAGCGCGTCGTCAGGTAGGCCAGCGGCAGCGCCAGCACCGAGGCCCAGACGACGGTCATTGCCGAAACGTAGACCGAGTTCCAGAACGAGCGCACGAACAGGTCGGTGCGCCCGAAGTCGAGGAAGTTCACGAGCG
>CAIYWM010000998.1 GCA_903929895.1 uncultured Alphaproteobacteria bacterium | reverse complement strand
GCCGGCTGGACCGGGCGCGACGTGACCGCGCTCAACCATCACATCGAGGAGCTGAAGGCGATCGGCGTACAGCCGCCTTCGCGGGTGCCGATCTACTATCGTGCCTCCGCGCAGATGCTGACGCAGGCCGATCGCATCCAGGTACTGGGCGAGGACAGTTCGGGCGAAGTCGAGCCCGTCCTGGTCGGCGCCGCCGACCGTCTCTGGGTCACGGTCGGGGCCGACCATACCGATCGCAAGGTCGAGAGCTACGGCATCGCCGTTTCGAAGCAGATGTGCGCCAAGCCGATCGGCCGCACCGCCTGGCGTTTCGAGGAAGTTGAGGCGCACTGGGATCAACTGGTGCTGCGCAGCTTCGTGCAGGAAGGCGGCAAGAAGACCCTCTACCAGGAAGGGCCGCTGTCGAAGATCCGCGATCCGCGCGAGCTGATCTTTGCGTGGAAGGACAACAAGCGCCTGCCCATGGGGACCGTGATGTTCTGCGGCACCATGCCGGCGATCGGCGGCATCCGCTCCTCCTCGCGCTTCGAGATGGAACTCGAGGATCCCGTGCTCGGCCGCACGATACGCCACGCCTACGACATCGAAACGCTGCCGATCATCGCCTGAAGGCGGTCCGTATCGCGAAGACGCATGGCTCGGCTGCAGGTCGGGCCTTGCGTGAACCGCGCCGGTAAACGTAGGTTCAGCGCCTTCGGGAGGAACAAGTGACCACCATCAAGGGCGCCTACGACGGCATTACCGTTCTCGACTTCACGCAGGGCATCGCGGGGCCGCACGCCTCCATGCTGCTCGCGCTGCACGGCGCCGACGTCATCAAGGTCGAGCCGCCGGAAGGTGACTGGGGCCGGGCCCTGGGCGAGCTGAAGGGCGACCACTGCGCCCATTCCGTCGCCTTCAACCGCGGCAAGCGTTCGATCGCGCTCGATCTCAAGTCCGCCGACGGCATCGCGGTCGTGAAGAAGATCGCAGCCAAGGCGCATGTCGTGATGGAAAGCTTCCGCCCCGGCGTCATTTCGCGGCTGGGCTTCGGCTACGAGGACATCAAGAAGATCAACCCGAACGTCGTCTACTGCTCGGTGTCGGGCTTCGGCCAGACCGGCCCCTACAGCAAGCGTCCGACCGTGGACGGCCTGATCCAGGCGTTCAGCGGCATGATGGTGATGAACAAGATGCCGGACGGCACGCCGTGGCGTCAGGGCATGATCGCCGTCGACGTGACGACCGGCCTCTATACCTTCCAGGCGCTGGCGACGGCGCTGATGCGCCAGTTCCGCTACAATGAAGGCTGCTTCATCGATTCGAGCCTGATGCGCGCCGCCGCCGCCTTCCAGGGCGCCAAGCTGATGGAATGGGTATTCTCCAAGGGCGCACCACCGGTGCTCTACATGCCGGCCGGAAGCTACAAGACGTCGAACGGCTACATCATGGTGAGCGCCATGCGGCCGCACCATTTCCGGCTGCTGTTCGAATTGATCGGCCGCCAGGACATCGCCGACGACCCCGACCTGCAGAGCCATGAGAACCGCATCAAGAATGCGCCGAAGATCATCAAGGCACTGAACGAGACGATGCCGAGCAAGACGACCGAGGAGTGGATCGCGATCCTGCAGCCCAAGGACGTGTTCTGCGAGCGGGTGAACAATTACTCCGACTATCTCGACCATCCGCACGTCAAGGAATCGGGCGCGATCGACTGGATCGAGCAGGACGGATTCGGCCGCATGCCGGTCGCCAACATCGCGGGCCTGCCGCCCGCGTCGGAACACGCGCCGCAGCAGCACGCCCCGCATATCGGCGAGGACGGGCCGGACATCCTGAGCGAGCTGGGCTACGCCGCGTCCGACATCGACGCGATGTTCGCGCGCGGTGGCGTGCGGGCGCCGTTGCCCGCGGTCAAGGCAGCGGACTGATCACGAAGCGTTCGATGTCACGGCGGCTGCGCAGCCGCACGATACGCTTTCCCCCGGCCAGGGCATAG
>CAIYWM010000997.1 GCA_903929895.1 uncultured Alphaproteobacteria bacterium | reverse complement strand
TAGCAAGAGGTTCCCAATCGGGGGCGTTTACTCGACGAAGGCCTTTTCGACGACGAACTCGCCCGGGGTGGTGGTGCTGCCCTCGGTGAGGCCCATGCCTTCGAGGAGCGCCCGGATGTCGGCCAGCATCTGGACGCTGCCGCACAGCATGAACCGGTCGTTCTCGCGCGACATCGGCGGCAGGCCGACGTCCTTGGCCAGGGTGCCGTTCTCGATCAGGTGGGAGATGCGGCCGCGATACTTGAAGGGCTCGCGGGTGACGGTCGGATAGTAGACGAACTTGTCGCGCACCATGTCGCCCAGGATCTCGTCGGCCGGCAGCTCGTCGGCCAGCGCCGAGCGGTAGGCGAGGTCGCGGACATGGCGGCAGCCATGGACAAGGATGACCTTCTCGTAGTGCTCGTAGACTTCCGGATCGCGCACGATCGACAGGAAGGGGGCGAGGCCGGTGCCGGTGCCCAGCAGGTAGAGATTGCGGCCGGGGGTCAGGCTGTCGAGCAGCAGGGTGCCGACGGCCTTGGCGCCGACCAGCACGGGATCGCCCGGCATCAGGTTCTTGAGGTGCGAGGTGAGCTTGCCGTCGGGCACCTTGATCGAGAAGAACTCCAACTCGTCCACGTAGTGGGGGCTGGCGATCGAGTAGGCCCGCAGCACCGGCTTGCCCTCGACCTTGAGGCCGATCATCGTGAACTGGCCGCTGGCGAAGCGGAACCCCTTGTCGCGGGTGGTCCGGAAGCTGAACAACTCGTCGGTCCAGTGATGCACCGACAAAACGGTCTCGTTTCTCAACGCGCTCACGCCAACGCTCCTACGCAACGAGCCGGCCTGACGCCGACAGCGACTGGATATAGTGCAGTGCAGCAAAAATAGCCAGAAATGCGAGTGGTTCGCAATAGCAATTATGCCGCGTGTCGGGCGCCTCTTCGGGCAGGATTTTCTGCGGAACCGCTGTCATCGCGGTACTTTTGCCGAAGGCCCGCCCGCGCGTTCACGAGTGTGAGCATCTATACTCGGTTCCAACCGTCGAGAGAGGTCGCGTGCAATGAAGATGCTTGTCGCGCTGCTGGGGCTGGCCTTGGCGTTCATCTCCCCGGCGGCGCGGGCAACGGAACCGGTCGACATGCTGCTGGTGCTGGCTGCCGACGTCTCGCGCAGCGTGACCGATCCCAAGTTCAGGCTTCAGCGCGAGGGCGCGGCCGCCGCCATCACCCATCCCGATGTGGTGCGGGCCATCACCTCGGGCCCCCATCGGCGCATTGCCGTGTGCTTCGTCGAATGGGCGTCGGCCAACATGCAGAAGATCGTCATCGACTGGATGGTGATCGGCGACGGCGCCTCGGCGCGCCGCTTCGGCGACCGGCTGATTGAGATGCCCCGCTCCTTTGCCGGCAGCACCTCGATCAGCGCTGCCATCGACTTCGCCGTGCGACAGTTCGACCGCGCACCGTTCGTCTCGGACCGGCGGGTCATCGACGTGTCGGGTGACGGCAACAACATCGGCGGCCGCCCGATCACCGACGCGCGCGACGATGCCGTGTCGAAGAACATCACGATCAACGCACTGGTGATCCTGACGCCGATCGAGGAGGCGTTCCGTCCCGAGCACACAAATCCGCCGGGCGGGCTCGAAAAGTACTTCCAGGAGAATGTGATCGGCGGCCCCGGTGCCTTCACCATTGTCGCCGAGAACCACGGAGCGTTCGGCCGTTCCCTGACCAAGAAACTGATCCAGGAGATCGCGGGGGGGCCGCCCAACCGGCTGGCTGCCGTTGACCAGTAGCCCAAACCTCACTGCCGTCCCGAGCTCTGCGAAGAACCTAACGGACCGACCAACGTACTCTGTAGCTGGGGTTAGATCCTTCGCTGCGCTCAGGATGACAAGTAGCGGGTGATTGTCGGCGTCCTACTCCGCCGTCGCGCCCGACGCCTTGATGATGGGCAGCCATAGCGCCTGGTCGTCGGCGATCAGCTTGCGGGCGGCGGCCGGCGTGTCGGGCGGCAGGACCTCGAAGCCCTGGACCAGGAGCTTCTCCTTCACCTCCGGCATCTGGGCGATGCGGCCGATCTCGGCATTGAGGCGGGCCACGATCGGCGCCGGCGTGCCAGCCGGCACCGCGAAGCCCAGCCAGGTCGCGACGACGTAGTCCGGGATGCCCGCCTCCATCATGGTCGGCACGTCGGGCAGGATGACGGAGCGGTCCTTTGTGGTGACGGCCAGCGCCTTCAGCTTGCCGGCCTTGATCTGGCTCACCACCGTGGGCGCATTGAAGAACCCCGTGGTAACCTCGCCATTGATGACGGCGAGGACCGCGGCCGGCGCGCCGCGATAGGGCACGTGCTGGAGCTTCACGCCGGTACGCTGCTCCGTGATGACGCCCGACATGTGGAGGCTGCTACCGACGCCGCTC
>CAIYWM010000996.1 GCA_903929895.1 uncultured Alphaproteobacteria bacterium | reverse complement strand
AAGAGGAAGGCCGTGAAGGCGGCCCCGAAGGTTGCCAAGCGCCCGCCCCCCAAGATGGCGCGCAAGCCTGTCGCCAAGGCTGTGGCCAAGATCGCGCGCAACGCGCGGCCGGCCGGTGCGCCCGACGCCAATCTCCTGTCCGACCTGCTGAAGTGGGCGAAGGAATTCGGCGCCGATGCGGCCGACGCGCTCTACGTCAACGGCGAGTCGATCTCGGTCGCGCAGCGGCTGGGCAAGCGCGAGAAGCTCGAGAGCAGCGAGGGCCGCGACCTCGGCCTGCGCGTCTTCGTGGGCAAGCGCCAGGCCTTCGTCTCCTCGACCGACTTCGCGCCTGCCTCGCTGCGGGAACTGGCGAGCCGCGCCGTCGACATGGCGCGCGCCGTGCCGGAGGACCCGGTTTGCGGCCTCGCCCCGGAGGAACTGCTGGCCCGGTCGTGGCCAGATCTCGACCTCGACGACAAGACGCGGCCGACAGCGAAGAAGCTGATCGCCATGGCCTCCGAGGCCGAGGATGCGGCGCGAGCCGTGAAGGGCGTCACCAATTCCGAGGGCGCCGAGGCCGGTTGGGGCCGTACTTCTGTCATGCTGGCGGCCAGCAACGGTTTCTCCGGCGGCTACCGCCGCAGCGGCTTCTCGCTGTCCTGCTCGGTGCTGGGCGGCGAAGGCACCGGCATGGAGCGCGATTACGAGTGGACCAGCGCGGTCCATCTCGAAGACCTGATGTCGGCCGCCAAGGTTGGTCGCAATGCCGGCAAGTTCGTCGTTCGCCGCCTCAACCCGCGAAAGGCGCAGAGCGCGCGCGTGCCGGTGATCTACGACCGTCGCGTTTCGGGCGGCCTGATCGGCCATCTCGCCGGCGCCATCAACGGTCGCGCCGTGGCGCGCGGCACCTCCTTCCTGAAGGACAAGATGGGCGAGCGCGTCTTCGCCGAAGGCATCCGCATCCTCGACAATCCGCTGCGCAAGCGCGGGCTGGGCAGCCGCCCGTTCGACGCCGAGGGCCTCGCGACCTCGCGCCGCGCGGTCATCGACGACGGTGTGCTGACCACCTGGCTGCTCGACCTCGCGGCCGCGCGCCAGCTCAACCTGAAGCCGACCGGCCACGCCTCACGCGGCGTCTCGGGTCCGCCCTCGCCCACGACCTCGAATTTCTATCTCGAGAAGGGCAAGCTTTCGGTCAAGGACCTGATCGGCGACATCAAGAGCGGCCTCTACATCACCGACATGATCGGCTTCGGCGTCAACGGCGTGACCGGCGACTACAGCCGCGGCGCCTCGGGCTTCTGGATCGAGAATGGCGAGCTTGTCTGGCCGGTCAGCGGCATCACCGTCGCGGGCAACCTGAAGGACATGTTCCTCAACATGACGGCCGCGAACGACCTCGAATTCAAGAGTTCGACCAACGCCCCGACGGTGAGAATTGAAGGGCTGACCGTCGCCGGCTCGTGATAAACTGGCGGGCATGATCTCCATGCCCCCGCTCAAGATTCTTGCCGCAACGACGGCGCTCCTCGGCAGCCTCGCGGTCGCGCCGGCCATTGCACAGGACGGCGGCTTCCGCGATTGCCTGCAGAACATCAAGGCCGATGCGGTTCGCCAGGGCGTGCCCGCTGCGATCGCGGACCGTGCCTTCCAGGGCCTGACACCCGACCAGAAGGTCGTCGACCTCGACAACCGCCAGCCCGAATTCTCGCTGACCTATGCCAAGTATGTCGGCGGCACCGTGTCGCTCGATCGAATCCAGAAGGGCCAGCAGAGGATGGCGCAGCATCGCGCCCTGCTCGACCAGCTGCAGGCCGAGTACGGCATCCCGCCGCAGTACCTGATGGCCTTCTGGGGCATCGAAACCAACTACGGCACCTACATGGGCGACTTTCGCGTGGTGCGCTCCGTCGCGACGCTGGCCTGCATGACCAAGCGCCGCGAATTCTTCAGCAACGAGACGGTGCAGGCGCTGCGCATCCTCAACACCAACCACATGACCAGCGACCAGATGCGCGGCTCGTGGGCCGGCGCCATGGGCAACATGCAGTTCATGCCCTCGACCTTCACCCGATGGGCTGTCGACCGCGACGGCAACGGCAAGATCGACATCTGGAACAGCCTTCCCGACGCCTTCGCCTCGGCAGCCAACTTCCTGCGCGGCATCGGCTTCAAGCCCGGCCTGCCGTCGAGCGAGGAAGTGATGCTGCCGCAGGGCTTCCCGCTCGACCAGGCGGACACGACGGTGGAAAAGCCTGTAAAGGCGTGGGCCGCGATGGGCGTGAAGAAGATGAACGGCGGCGCGCTGCCCCCGGTCGATGACGCCGCCTCGATCCTGTTGCCCGCAGGCTTCCGCGGCCCCGCCTTCATCATCTATCCGAACTTCAAGGCGGTGATGAACTGGAACCGTTCGACGCTCTATGCGCTGTCCGTGGGCATCCTGGCGCGCCAGATCGCCGGCGGCCCGCCGGTGCAGCAGCAGGCGCCGGCCGACGACGCCCCGCTGTCGCGCGACACCGTGATCGACATGCAGATGCGCCTGGCCCGCCTGGGCCTTTACAAGGACGAGGCCGACGGGCTCCTGGGTCCCAAGACCCGCTCCGCCCTGCGCCTGTTCCAGCAGCAGCAGGCCCTGCCGGCCGACGGCCATCCGACGCAGGAGTCGGTGCGGCGCCTGCAGGCGGTGCGGTAAAGGCGGCGCTAAGCCGGCCTCAACAACCGCACGGCCGCGGTCGAGAGGCCGATCGATACGGGCAACGTAAGCGCGTCATCGCCGTCGATCTGGACCGGCTGGCGTCGCTCTTCCCCGGCGTCGTTCAGGACGGAGATCCGGACCTCGCGGCCTGCGACGACCCGATAGCCAGGCGTCCGCGGCAACGCGCCCAGCACGAGGGCCGCGCCGAAGCGCAGCGCGTGCATCCAGCCCCAGCGCTCGAACAGGCAGACATGCAGCAGCGGCGCGTCGAGCGACGCTTCCGGCGCCACGACGTAGGGGCCGGCATAGTGTCGGGCGTGCGTCACGATCACCGACGCGGCCTCGTAGTCCACGCCGTCGATTTCCACGCCGTAGCGCACCGGCCGATAGCGCCTTGCCTCGATCAGCGAGCGCCAGACGTAGGCGATCTTGCCCCAGCGCCGCTTCAGGCCTGAGCTCACGCCCGCCACCACCTTGGCGTCGAAGCCGGCGCCGGCCATCAGCGAGAAGCAGCGCGGTCGCCCGGCTCCACTGGCCCGGCCCGGGTACATCAGCACTTCGCGTCCGGCGGTGATCGCCTCGGCGAGTGCGTTGGCCGTCAAGCCCAGCCCCAGCTCGTGCGCCAGCACGTTGGCGGTCCCAAGCGGCACGAGAGCGAGGGGTGGTGCCGTGGCGGCGCGGGCAGCGAGGCCGTTCACCACCTCGTTGATCGTGCCGTCGCCGCCGGCGACCGCAATCACGCCATAGCGTCCGGCATCGCACTGTTCTGCATAGCGGCGGGCATCGCCCGCCGCCGCCGTCTCCACGAGATCGACCGTCCAACCCTGGGAGCGCACGCGACGCACGACGGCATCGACCAGGCCGCGGCGTCGGCGGCCAGCCGTTGGATTGAAAATCAGGAGCACCGATGCAGCCGGGTCGGTGGTCGAGGCGAATGTCATCGAACGGTCACAACCGATACACCTCCACGCAACGGCTCCCATACACAATCCCAAGCGTACCCTGCAATCGCGCACAACATATTTTGTGTCGGTCGACCATTATCCACATGACCGTTCCTTCCACATGACACTCCACGACCGCAACCAGCCGGCCCGCCACAGGGCGATCTTCCTGTCCGACATCCATCTCGGCACGCGCGGCTGCCAGGCCGAGTTGCTGCTCGACTTCCTGAGGCGGAACGAGAGCGAGCATCTCTATCTGGTGGGCGACATCGTCGACGGCTGGCGGCTCAAGCGCTGGTGGTACTGGCCGCAGGCCCACAATGACGTCGTGCAGAAGATCATGCGCAAGGCCCGCAAGGGCACCAACGTCGTCTACATTCCCGGCAACCACGACGAGGCGGCGCGGCAGTACTGCCAGCTCACCTTCGGCGACGTGCGAGTCGAGGACGAGGTCATCCACGAAACACCGGACGGCAAGAAGCTGCTGGTGATCCACGGCGACCAGTTCGACGGCATCGTGCGCTATGCCCGCTGGCTCGCCATTCTCGGCGACTGGGCCTATGCCGCGGCGCTGCGCCTGAACACCATCTTCAACTGGGGCCGCCGCAAGCTCGGCCTGCCCTACTGGTCGCTCTCGGCCTACCTGAAGCACCGGGTCAAGAACGCGGTGCAGTTCATCAACGACTACGAGAATGCGGTGGCCAGCGAGGCCCGCCACCGCGGCGTCGACGGCGTCGTGTGCGGCCACATCCACCACGCCGAGATGCGCATGATCGATGGCGTGCTCTACTGCAACGACGGCGACTGGGTCGAGAGCTGCACGGCGCTCGTCGAGGATTTCGACGGCCGCCTGCGCATCGTCCACTGGGCGGACGAGGTGGCCCGCCGCTCCTCTCAGCTTCCATTGTCTCACGTTCAACTGGCCGCGGAGTAGCCATTGCGCATTGCCATCGTTACCGACGCCTGGCGGCCCCAGATCAACGGCGTCGTCCGTACGCTCGAGATCGTCTCGCGCCTCCTTCGCGCGGAGGGCCACGAGGTCGAGGTGTTCGGCCCCGACCGCTTCCGCACCATCCCCTGCCCGACCTATCCCGAGATCAGGCTGTCGCTGTTT